>CALGIV010000193.1 GCA_937914785.1 uncultured Eubacteriaceae bacterium
GTTATGCGATGCGCAGCGCTCCACCGGGCCTGCCATGTCACCGAGTTGTCAGAAAGGGAGGTGTTCTCGCGCCGGATGGGGTTTTTGGCGGTGTGGGTGTTCAGCGGGCATTGCTTGAAAGTGAAGGTATCACCTTTTTGGCAAATGGGCGTATCGATATGAAAAAGCATATCTGGCAGAGAGAATAAGCATAACAAGGATAAGAGAATATATGTGGGGTTGAGAAGGAAGGTCGTTTGCTCTTAAACAAAGAGTTTGCAGGTCTGATGAGGGAGCCGGATATGAGGGCGTGGCGAAGCTTTGGTTTTTATGGCTGTTCTGTGAGTGGGCTGGTGTTTTAAGCTGTTGTTTGTATTGAATGAAATGTCAGAGATGCCGGGAAACTGTCAAATAATTATCAATTACAGATTTTTGTTGACAGCGAAAGTGTGTGTATTTTATTATAGAGAACAATACGTCATTTGCCAAAGGAGCAGAACGATGAGAACAGATACCTTATTTGCACAGAAGACCGTTTTTTCTTTTGAAGTGTTCCCGCCTAAGAAAACTTCATCGATCGAGACGGTTTACCGCGCGATTGATGAGTTGGCGGCGTTGAAGCCGGACTTTATCAGCGTGACTTATGGTGCGGGCGGAAGCGAGAACAGTGCGGCAACACTGGAGATTGCTTCTGAGATAAAGAATAAATATAGCACGGAAAGCGTTGCGCATTTGCCCTGTATCAACTTGACGAAGCCGGAAGTGATTGATATGCTGCATCAGTTTGAGCAGCACGGCATCGAAAACATTATGGCACTTCGCGGTGATATTACGGAGGGGGTGCCGATTAAAACGGACTTTCGGTATGCAAGTGATTTGACAGCCTTCATTCGGCAGCACGGTGACTTTAACATTATCGGCGGCTGTTATCCGGAAGGGCACCCTGAAGCGCCGGATATTGAGACAGATATTTGTAATTTGAAAATCAAAGTAGATGCCGGTGTCAGTCAGTTGGCCTCACAGTTGTTCTTCGATAACCGGTTTTTCTACGACTTTTTGGATCGTGTGGCAAAAGTCGGTATCACTGTGCCGATTGAAGCGGGGATTATGCCGATTACCGATCAACGCCAGGTAGAGCGCATCGTAAAATTGAGTAATGCACAGACGCCGGAAAAATTTGATGCGCTTATCGAAAAGTATGGCACAAATCCTGATGAAATGCGTGAAGCCGGCATCGATTATGCGATAGAACAGATTATGGATTTGTTGAAAAATGGCGTTGACGGGATTCATTTATACACGATGAACAAGCCGTATGTGGCCTTTAGAATTGTTGAGGCTGTCAAAAGTTTCCTGTAGGTTGCAGAGTGTACGTTGCTATTGAGCGGAATTAGGGATGTTGGAAGAATAAAGGTCTATTATTTTTTCAGGCAGTGGTGAGCAGATAATAAATTGCGATTGGCTAAAAGGTCGTTTATTGATCGTTGGTGTTTAAATAGCAGAGGTAATAAGGCGTTATTTCTGTAAATTTATGTAATTCGACAATGTTCGACAATGTTCGCAATCGCACTAATTGTAATATGATGCTACATAACATACAAGATGGGGTATGTCGAGGTTAAAGTTTAAACTAAAGGAGTGAAGAATGACACAAAGAGTAAAAATAGGTAAGCGGTTACGCGAGCTTAGAAAGTCCAGGGGACTTACACAGCAGGAACTGGCAAATATGCTGGATGTAACGACAAGTGCGGTTGGTATGTATGAACAGGATAGGAGACATCCGAACTATAAAGTATTAATTCAGTATAGTAAGTATTTTAACGTCAGCATTGACTATATTATAATCGGAGAGGAAAACGATCGATAGTCAAGTCAATAAGTTCGCTTTTTAGCGAACTTATTGACTTATACGGATATATCTTATATAATATAGTATCAAATATGTGAAAAAATTATCAATCTGACAATACCCGTTGCGTAAAGGGAGGTCTTCATGGCGAACTTGGCAATACGGACGGACAAGTGCAAGCAATGTGAGTTTTGTGTGCTGTCCTGTCCAAAAGGCGCTTTGAGCATTACATGTGGTTCAGATAGAAAGAATTATCGGTATATTTATGTGGATTCTGAAAAGTGTATCGATTGTGGCATTTGCCGCACAGTATGCCCGGATGGCGTGTTTGAGGCAGGCGGTTCTTAAAAGGTGTTCTTTGGCTGTTTTTTCGGTAAAACTATTTACTTCAATTTAAAATAACGATATAATTTAATTCATAGATAAATGGTAGAAGAATATTGAAAAGAAGTATTCGGGAGCATATATGGAGTTGCTAAAAGAGAGGATTTTGTTGGATGGCATCAAAATCGGCACTGAAATCGTCAAAGTAGACTCATTTTTGAATCATCAGATCGATACGAAGCTGTTGGAACAGATCGCTGTGGAATTTAAACGGCGTTTTCAACATTTGCAAGTGGACAAGATCCTTACCATAGAAGCATCCGGCATTGCGATTGCATGTATTACGTCGCTCTGCTTTTCGAATGCGCCTGTAATTTTTGCGCGCAAAGTTGCATCTGCCACGATGACAGATGCGTATTACGGAGCGCAGGTGCGCTCCTTTACAAAGAAGACGTGTTCGGTTGTCAAGGTGTCGAAACGCTTTATTAACAAAGGTGACCGCATCTTGATTATAGATGATTTTTTAGCGCACGGCGAAGCCGCTTCAGGATTATGTGAGATCGTCGAGCAGGCCGGCGCCAGTGTGGCTGGTATCGGCATTGTGATCGAAAAACGATTCCAGGGCGGCGGCGCACGCATCAGAGAAAAAGGCTACCTGTTACACTCGCTTGCAGTGATTGAGAAGATTACGGATGGCGAGATTATTTTTGCTTAAAGGAGTGTTGCCGCGAAGCGGATAACATAAAAGGCGAGATAAGCCAAGATTTAAGAAAAAGGAGTAAAGGTGAATGAAAAAATCAAAGAAGCTCTTATCGGTTTTGCTCATTTTGGTGATGATGGGCGCATTGTTTTTAACGGCCTGTGGCGGTGAGCAGGGCGGGGATGGTAAAGATGAAGATGTAACGACGATCGGCTTTATCTATATCGGAAGCAAGACGGACGGCGGTTACACGCAGGCACAGCATTTGGGTACGACGGCAGTAGAAGACTATTTTGGCGAAAAAGTGAAAATACTGACTGCTGAGAACATCGAAGAGGAAAAGACAACAGTTAAAACTGCGGCTGTCAATATGATCAGCGAAGGGGCTTCGATCATCGTTGGGACAAGCTATGGTTTTATGGATGCACTTGAAGAATGTGCGCAGGAGTATCCGGAAGTGACGTTCCTGCATTTCTCTGGCAACAAGATGAATGATACGAACTTTGGCAATTACTTTGGTGCGATGGAAGAGCCGCGTTACTTATCCGGCATTATTGCAGGCTTGAAGACTGAGACGAATAAGCTCGGCTACGTTGCGGCGTTCCCGTATACGGAAGTACTGATCGGTATCAATGCATTCGCGCTCGGCGCACAATCGGTAAATCCTGACGTTGAAGTCAGCGTCGTATATATCAACAGCTGGAATGACCCGGCAAACGAAAAGATCGCGGCAGAATCCCTGCTGGCGCAGGGCTGTGACGTAATCGCACAGCATTGTGACTCCGCAGGTCCGCAGATTGCAGCAGAAGAAAAGGGTGTGTGGGCAGTTGGCTACAACCTTGACAGCAGAGACGCAGCGCCCGGGGCCTTTTTGACGGCGCCGATCTGGCATCATGACAAATACCTTGTTCCGACGATCGAAAAGGTTATCGGCGGTACTTACGTTCCGGAAAGCTACTACGGCACGATGCAGGACGGCTACGTTGATCTTGCGGAGATGAGCGATCTCGTACCGGAAGAAGCGAAAACGAAAGTTGAAGAAATCGCACAGCAAATGAAAGACGGCACCTTTAAAGTTTTCAGCGGCGAGATTAAAGACAACCAAGGTAATGTCGTCGTTGCGGAAGGCGAGAGCCTTGACCGCGCAGGCATTTGGCAGATTGAATATCTTGTTGAAGGTGTAACAGGACGCGATAACTAGAATACAAAACGATAACGATATTGGAGAGAAAATGGAACCTGTAAAAGCGATAGAAATGAAGGGCATTTCCAAAGCTTTCGGGTCTGTTATGGCGAACGAAAACGTATCTCTTACGGTATATAACGGCGAAATTCATGCACTGCTGGGTGAAAACGGTGCGGGAAAGAGCACGTTGATGAATATGCTGTCGGGCATTTATACGCCCGACAGCGGTTTCATCTCTATACAGGGAGAACAGGTGCAGTTTACGTCGCCGAAGGATTCTATTGCATTGGGCATCGGTATGATTCATCAGCATTTTAAGTTGGTGGATGTTATGACGGCAAAAGAGAATATTATGTTGGGGGACAAGCGCAGCTTTTTTACGAAGTCCTCGGATTTAACAAAAGAAATACGGGCGATTTGTGACAAGTACGGGTTGGATATCGACCCGGATAAAAAAGTGTATGAAATGTCTGTTGGCGAAAAACAGACGCTTGAAATTATTAAGGTATTATATAGGGGTGCGAAGATTTTAATTATGGATGAGCCGACGGCTGTGCTCACGCCGCAGGAAATCGCGCGCCTTTTTCAGATTATGCGCAGCATGAAGCAGCAGGGCTGCGCGATTGTAATCATTACGCATAAACTTGGCGAGGTGATGGAAATCAGCGACCGCGTTACGGTATTGCGCAAAGGGCGTTCGCTGGATACGGTCAACACCGGTGAAGTGGATATGAATACGCTGATTGAAATGATGGTCGGTAAAGCTGTGGATATGGAAATCAATAAAGAGAAGGTGGCGGATAAGCAAAAGCTGCTTGAAGTCGATAATCTGACCGTCGAAAACGCCGAGCATAAGAATGTGCTTGAAGAGATCAGTTTTACGCTTTATGGTGGCGAGATTTTAGGTGTTGCGGGCGTTGCGGGCAGCGGGCAAAAGGAAATCTGCGAGGCGATCGCAGGGCTGACGCCGGTAAAAAAAGGACGTATTTTTTTTGAAGGAGAAAACATCATCGGCAAATCGCCGAGAGATATTATAAAAAAAGGTATCCGTATGGGTTTTATCCCCGAAGACAGGCTGGGTATGGGGCTTGTAGGCAATATGGATATTACGGATAATGTTATGTTGAAAGATTATCATATGCAGCGGGGCATCTTTTTAAATCGTGCCGAAAGTGCTGAAAAGGCGGAACGGATCGTTGAAAAACTGGATATCTTAACGCCGAGTGTGAGGAATTATCCTGTCAAGAAACTTTCCGGCGGCAATATTCAAAAAGTTCTTCTGGGCCGTGAGATCGATTCGGAACCCAAAGTGCTCATTACGGCTTATCCGGTGCGCGGGTTGGATATCGGGGCGTCACACAAGATTTATGATTTGCTCAACGAACAGAAGATACAAGGCGTTGGCGTGTTGTTTATCGGAGAAGATTTAGACGTGCTGATGCACCTGTGCGATCGCGTGATGGTCTTTTGCGGCGGCAAGGTGATGGGGACGGTGGAGCCGGATAGTGTGAGCAAAGAAGAGATCGGCCTGATGATGGCCGGAGAAAAGATTTCTTGAGGGGGCGGTCAGAATGAAGTTTATTACGATAAGCAGGCGTGATGACATCCCGCGCAATCGAATCGTCCTCATACGGATTTTGGCAATCCTCTTATCCATCGCGTTTGCAGGGATTGTGATTATGGCGTTGGGTTATAATCCGCTTGCGGTGTTCCGCCAGATGATTAAGGGTGCACTGGGTGGCAAGATCCGCCTTCAGCAAACGGCGTTAAAAGCCGTTCCGCTGATCATTACGACGATGGGTATTATCGTCGCTTTTAAAATGAAATTTTGGAATATTGGCGGGGAAGGCCAGATTATGATGGGCGCGATGGCCGCTTCATTTGTCGCGCTGAATTATAGTCATTTGCCCAAAACCTTGTTGCTCATTTTAATGGCGTTGGCTTCGATCGTTGCAGGTGGCCTCTGGGCATTTATTCCGGCAATATTTAAAGCGAAATTGGGTACAAATGAGACGATTTTTACGCTGATGCTGAATTATATCGCGATCAAGTTCGTGACGTTTTTGCAGTACGGCCCTTGGAAGGATCCGACTTCGCAGGGATATCCGAAAGTGCCGGACTTTACGGCAAAGGCCATTTTGCCGAATGTATTCGGCGTGCACATCGGATGGATTATCGCAATTATTCTCGTCATTGTGACGTATATTTTCATCAATCATACAAAAAAAGGCTACGAAGTCACCGTCGTCGGCGAAAGCGTCGATACGGCGCGGTATGCCGGTATTAATATTCAGTCGGTCATCATCGTCACGATGCTCATCTCAGGCGGGATGTGCGGTCTGACCGGCATGATTCAGGCATCCGCGATCGAAAAGACACTGACGGCGTCATTGTCTGCCAACTACGGCTTTTCGGCGATCACGACGGCCTGGCTGTCCCGGTTGAATGCGGTTGCAGCATTCTTTGTCTGCATTTGCTTTGCGATTTTGCTGCAGGGTGGCGCCTCATTACAGATTACGATGAACATTCCGGCTGCGGTAGCAGATATGATTCAGGGCATCATCTTATTCTTTGTGCTGGGTAGCGAGTTCTTTTTACAATATAAAGTCGGCTTTCGCAAAAGGCTGGCAAAGGAGGAGGCGTAGCTGATGGGAGGATTCTTCGCCGCTGTTATTATTGCGGGTACACCGTTGTTGTTTGCCACGATTGGAGAGCTGTTGACGCAAAAGGCCGGCAATATGAACCTTGGCGTCGAGGGCTTGATGATGATGGGAGCCGTATGTGGCTTTATCGCAGGGTTTAAAACAGGCAATGCCGGCCTTGCGTTGCTTGGTGCAATTGCGGCAGGTGCCGTCGGATCGTTGATTTATGCGTTTTTAACGATCACGCTGCGCGCCAATCAGCAGGTGACCGGCCTGACGCTGACGATGTTCGGTGTGGGGTTTGCAAAATTTGCAGGAACAAATGTTATGGGCTCCGTATTGCCGGCAAGTGTAAAAGCATTCTTTACGAAGATTGAAATTCCTTTATTGAGTAAAATTCCGTATATTGGCGAGATATTCTTTTCGCAGGATGTGTTTGTCTATTTTGGTTATATTATCGTACTGCTCGCCTATTTATATTTGAACAAAACGAAAAACGGATTGAATTTAAGGGCGGTGGGTGAAAATGCACCGGCGGCCGATGCTTCGGGTATCAGTGTCAATCTTTATAAGTATATCCATGTGATAATCGGCGGCGCGCTCTGTGGCCTTGGCGGCGCGTATTTGTCTCTCGTCACAATTCCTGTGTGGCAGGAAAATGTCGTGGCGGGCCGTGGTTGGATTGCCGTCGCACTCGTCATCTTCGCTTCCTGGAAACCGGGAAAAGCGATGGTGGGAGCGTTTGTCTTCGGCGGCTTAAGCATTTTGGGCTTCCGCCTGCAAAGTATGGGGATTCAGGTTTCGCAATATTTGATCGATATGCTGCCTTATGTCGCCACAGTCATTATCGTTATTATCAGCACGCGTAAAAACCGCAAGGAAGATATGCCGCCGGGCTGGTTGACGTTGCCGTATTTTCGTGAAGATCGGTGATGACAGAATCTGGCTGAATAAAATTTTATTAAGTTCATATAGTATTAACATCTTCTTTAATATATCAATTAAACTGCCGTTGCATTTTTGTTGTGCAGGGCAGTTTGATTTTTTGTAATTAATGGATTCATAGAATACGCCGGCAAGTGAATAATAAGACAGACATCGAAAATGAGGTGACAAGATGAGTGTTTTAAAGAGAATTGCGTTAATCCTGGTCATTATCGGTGCTGTCAATTGGGGTCTTGTTGGATTTTTTAATTTTGATATTGTAACTTTTATTTTTGGCGGCACGAGGATGATCGGAAGCAGGATTGTCTATATTCTTATTGGGTTAAGCGGTCTTTATTCGATCAGCTTCCTGTTTACCGACAAAAGAGAACGCATCGATCAGCATTCTCCGCGGTCGGTATAAAAAAAGGATATCC
>CALGIV010000194.1 GCA_937914785.1 uncultured Eubacteriaceae bacterium
GATGCTGCTCGTCAACGGCAAGGCAAGTAGTCTGCCTGCCGTTGTGACGGACTATATGAAGTCGAGTAAAGCCTATAATGTCGTCGTGCTCGGCGGAACGTCTGCGGTCAGTGAGCGCGTGAAGTCGCTGCTATCGCCATAGGTTATTTGCGTGGCTTTAAAGAAACATCGCGAGAAGACCTTTCAGAAAGCCAATAAAAACCAAAAAAATTATTGTGTTGTCCGTGTTATGTCCGCATAACGTATGGTATAATAATATTATGGGAAATTAAGAGCCGAAAGGCTCTTTTTATTTATTTTGAAAACAAGCGGTTATTGAGATTAATTACGACACCAAAGAAATATCTGCAAAGAAATCGGCTCTGAAAATTCAGGGTTTTCGTTTTGTATTTCCAATTCTTATTACGCTTTTTGCTGCTGAGAAAGTGCGAAGAAATTTTATGTAAAAAGATTCTATGAACTCCTGATTTTGCTTACAAAGTACACTTTTAGTGGACAGTAACTGTTTTTTATTATAATATATTTTGTATGTATGACGAAATTCGCTAAATAATTAAGAACTGTTATAAAGGATGAGTGGGATGGATTTAAGAGAAATAATGGTCTTGATTAAGGGAGAAGATAAAACTGCAAAAATAAAAAATCTCGATTATGATAACTTTACAAATGAAAAAATAGGCGTTACGTATTGGAGTACAGATAAGCTTTATTCTTATAATCGAGAAAATGTGCTCGTTCTCCAGAACCCAAAAGTAATCAAGCTGGGTAAAAATGTAGCTTATATGGATGGAATGCCTGTCTATAAACCCCAACTTATTCTTGATTTTGAAGAACGAATCAGGATTATTAAGAATAATGGTAAAGCCTGTACGATACATCCGCAATCATTTTCGATAGTTGAAAATGGAGTCGCAAAACAAGGGGCTTTGCAAACATTGAACTATTTAAGGGAGATATCTTGTTGTATTGGAGACGATGAACAAGAGGGAGAAAGTTTTTTAAAGCTGGAAATGGATCAGCTTGACTTTGTTCATCCGGAAAGTGTACTGAGCTGCTATTTGAACCAGCAGCCAGTCAAACGGCGAAATTGTGATATGA
Source organism: uncultured Eubacteriaceae bacterium (assembly GCA_937914785.1). GTDB lineage: Bacteria > Bacillota > Clostridia > Eubacteriales > UBA1433 > CALGIV01. The sequence goes on from CALGIV010000194.1 coordinate 1,099, forward strand.
GCAGCATTATATTTCCGTTTCGCTTTAATTTGAGCCAGAAAGCTGCGTTGGAAAATGCCCTCACGCATTCCATTTCAGTTATTGAAGGGCCACCCGGCACCGGAAAAACTCAGACGATTCTGAATATTATTACAAATCTGGTAGCGATTCAAGGTAAAAGTGTAGCAGTAGTATCTAATAATAATGAAGCGGTAAAAAATATCATTGAAAAGATGATGAAACAAGATTATGGTTTCTTGACTGCTCTGTTGGGTAAAGGAGCGAATCAGGATGCTTTTTTTGCAAATGTGCCGATACCTTTCATAGAGGAAGAGTGGAACTGCGAAGAAAGTAAGGCAGAGTTATCACAACAAATTAAAAAGTTGAGTGTTAAGTTGACCGAACTATTGAAAATAGATCGGAAGAATGCACAGCTTCGGCAGGAGTTACGTGCCTGGCAGTTGGAGCAGGAGCACTTTGAAGAATATTACAGTCGTCAGAATGTTGAAGAAATAAGCCGATTGCCCTTGTTTAGGGCAACGCCGGAGAGGATTATTTCTTTTCTGGCAGAAACTTCTTTGGCCAGAGAGTTGAGGATATCAAACAAATTAATCTATAAACTGAAGCTGCTCTTTAAATATGGTGTGTTTGATTATAAGAAACTGCAACAACAGGAAGTATCCGTTCTGCTATTGCTTCAAAGAGAATTTTACTGTCGGCAGATTCAGCAACTTGAAAATGAAATAGCCAATTTGGAAAAGGTATTGTCCAGCGCTTCTTTTAATGTTTTGCTTGAACAGCATCAGCAGTATTCTGAAAAATTGTTTCGAAAATATCTATATCAAAGTTACAATGAATTGATGCCCCTTAATTTTACAAGAAAGAATTTTAAAGCACGGTTTCAAGAATTTATCAAGACATTTCCGGTTATTCTCAGTACGACTTATGCACTGCGCCGATCTATTCCACAGGACTATTTGTTGGACTATGTAATTATTGACGAAGCTTCTCAAGTAGATTTACTTACCGGTGCATTAGTTCTTTCTTGCTGTCGCAATGTGGTTATTGTAGGCGATACGAAGCAACTTGTTCAGATTACGGATGAAAAGATTGAACGGATGTTGAAAACAACACCATCTCGGCCTGTATATGATTATTTTCAACATAATATTTTGTCATCAATTATCGGCCTATATGAAAATGATCTGCCTCAGGAAATTTTGCGGGAACACTATCGTTGCCATCCCCGGATTATTGAATTTTGCAACAAAAAATATTATGATAATAAATTGATTGCATATACCGACACGGGGCTGTCGGAGATGCCCCTGATGCTTTATACAACTGCACCGGGAAATCATATGCGGTGGGTTACACAGGGTGAGCAGAAGGGCCGCTATAATCAACGGGAACTTGATACGATAGATGAGGAAATTCTGAAAGATTTTACTGTGGCGGAAAATTATGAAAATGTTGGTTTCATTGCGCCTTACCGTAAACAGGCCGACAAGGCGACGCAGTCATTGCCTGGCAACGTTCAAAGCGATACGGTACATAAGTATCAAGGCCGGGAAAAAGACATAATCATACTCTCTACTGTGTTAGACAGTACCTATCACGGCCAAAAAGGACTTAAGTTTGTAGATGATCCACAAATGGTCAATGTGGCTGTTTCTCGTGCTATTAAGCAATTTGTTTTGGTGACGGATCATTGCATTTTTTTCAAAAAAGGAAAAAATATTGGTGATTTGATTCGCTATATTCAGTATAGTACACTTGATGAAAATGTGATTGAGAGCAATGTAATATCTGTCTTTGATTTGCTTTACCGGCAATATTCCGACAGATTACTTCCTCTTAAAGCCAAGATGGATAAGAGTGCGCGGTATCCTTCCGAAGAAGCTCTTCGCGTATTATTGGAAGAAATCTTTGCGGAACCACAGTATGACCGATATAGTTATGCACAGGGCGTGTTACTGCAAAACTTGTTGAATAAAGTGAACTTGCTTTCTCCGGAGGAGTTAAATTTTGTTAACAATAGGTCTTCATTGGATTTTGTTATATATTATAAACAAGATAAAGCTTGTGCTTTTGTGGTGGAAGTAGATGGTTTTGCTTATCATGAAAATAATCCAGAACAGTTACGTCGTGATAAATTGAAAGACAAAATTTTGGCAAAATATGAAATACCGATTTTGCGACTTGCCACTAATGGCAGCAGAGAACGGGAAAAAATACAGGAAATGCTGGATAGAGATAGCGAATTGATGGCCATGGTGTGAGTTATTACGGCCTGCATCCATTATCTGCAACGTATCGTAAAATATAGAGATTGGAATTGGACGGAAAAAATTACCTTGTGCTTGCACAAATCTTTTCTGCGTTATAATATAAAAATACTGATACAAAGGCAGGATGCGATGAAAAGATATCTGATCTCAAAAATGTTGAAAAGTTGGAAAAAGCGTGATCAGGCGATTCTTGCGGGCAAGGTACTACCGGATGGCGTGGAAGAGATTCGCGATGTCGCATATTTGGACGACGGTCATTCTGGTCACTTGATGGATGTTTACTATCCGGCAGAAGCAAAAGGGGAATTGCCGTTTATCATTGATATTCACGGCGGTGGCTTTCTTTATGGCGATAAAGAATTAAATCGCCTTTACGGACACCATCTCGCGAGGCGGGGTTTTGCCGTTTTTAATGTCAATTACCGCCTTGCGTTAAACGATACGAATCTGCCCGGTCAATTGGCCGACCTTGCCGCAGCGGTTGCTTTTATTTCGGCGAATGCCGAGCGTTTTCGCATTGCGCCGGAAAAGGGCTTTATTACCGGCGAGTCTGCGGGTGGTATCTTAGCGGTGATGACGGCGCTGATTGCGCAGAGCGCCCGGTTGCAGGAGATGTTTGCAACGGGGGAGCCGGGACTTGATTTTAAAGCGGCGGCCGTAACATTCGGGATGATGGATATCGACGATAAGCATATCGGCTATTGGGGGCTTCGGTCAATGTGTCTTGAAAAAGGTTATAAAAAACAGCCGTATTATCAAAATCTGATTTTTGCAAACATTCCGGAGATGGCAACGCTTGCTCCGGTGTTCCTTGCGACGAGTGCAGACGATGTATTAAGTCCTTCGATGAAAAATTTTGAACGCACGCTGAAGCGCTGGGGCGTAGAGAGCGAAATGCAGTATTATGAAAGACGGAAAGACAGGAAACTGGTCCATATGTTCAACGTATTCTATCCGGAATACGAAGAAAGTGTGGAGATGATGGACAGGATGACAGAATTCTTTTTGCGCCGTATAAAATGATAATAAAATAAAAGACGAAGCACCGATAAATAAGGTGCTTCGTCTTTATGAGGAAGAATGTTATTTTGCAAGCGAGTCTTGCTTGAATATTTCAAAAGTTTCACTGAGTGCAGTTTTTAACTTCTTTTTTGCCGTGTTAAACAACGTAGGGTTCCAATCGTGAACCTCTTCTTCATCGAAAGTGCGCTGATACAGATAATTCGTATAACGCAGCTCCAGCTGGATGCAATTGATGTTTTCGCCAAATAATGTTTTATAGCGGCTTAAGATGTGCTTGCCTTTAATCGGGTTGTCGCCCACGCTGTATCCTTGAGCCTCAAGGTTTGCTTTTAAGCAGTCAAAAATGGGCTTTTCGGCAGTTTTATGGTCGAAATCCGATAATAAGATATCTTGTGTCGCTTCTGGTGTGAAGTCCTTGAAAAAGCTGTGCATATCGATTAAGCAAATTTTGTCGAAATATGTCAGTTTATCTTCGATCAAACATTCCAACTTTTCGTGGTAAGGATTGTAGTACTGCTCAATGCGTGCATTTACTTCCGTTTCATTGAGTGGTGCGGCATACATCGGGCGGCCAAATGTCGTCTTTTCATAGACGACGGCGTTTTTATAGTCGTCGTTCGCGCCGGTCGTGCTGTCGCGGTTTAAATCGACGACATAGCGGCTGATGTTTGAGACAATTACGGTGACGCCTGTTTCCTGCAAGAAATCGTAAAGCCGGTCTAAGTGCCAGTCCATATTCGGCAATGTCAGCGGGCGGGTTAACTGCCTGCGGACTTCGCGCGGCAGATAGGTTCCGCTGTGCGGGATACTGACAATAATGGGATAGGTATGTATGTTTTCATTATAAGCTTTATAAACGCGTACATTTGACGTACTGCGTCTCGCTTCTGCCAAATGGCGTCGTCTGTTTTTGTCGGATACAAAAGTAGATTGCATCATTTCACTCCTGAATATATAAAAGAGCCGTACAAAACCAGGCTCTTGCCCAGACGGTCGGCTCAATGATTACTATACTTCATGTGGTTTATTCCACTTATCCGTCAGTCGTATAATGATTAAAATATAACATCTTTTCATTTGCGCGTCAAGGGCTGAATTAGATTTTCTTTTTATTCTATGCAGACGAAAAAAAATTGTTATAGCAATATAACCTTTTTTGGAATTTAGTTACTTTGTTTTTAGCTTTGGTTACTTAATCTTAAATTTAGAATTATAAAGTACTATAAATAACAAATCCGGTGCTATAAAAATTTAAGAGAGAAAATAATAAAAAAACAATTATAGTGACCGTGTATGGTTCGGTACAATAGTTTTTGCCATACACCTCATCCTGTGTTTATTGTGGGGTTTAAAAAGTGTAAAATGGAAGAAGCAGGAAGATTCATCGTCTCTCTTGAAATAAAGGCTGCCATCACGCGATTAAGGAATCGCAAAGTGGCAGTCTTTTATTTTGAATGATTTAGTCGGCAGTGTTCTTTAATGCCAGCAGAAAGTGATAATGATGAAGATGTATATAAAGGCTGTAAATTATGTGAATGGGCAGAAAAGATTTGAGAGTCATATTTTTATGATATAAAAAGGGTTATTTGCGGTACCAAAGCAAGAAACGGCCTTTTATACAGGAGGCTTTTCGAGCATTGCGGGATCGGCCAGATATTTGCGCATACAGTGGAAAGCGCGTGCGTAGTAGTCTCCTTCACAAATGCGGTCGTCGACGACGATGCCCAGCGGCAGGCAGCGTTCAAAAATGACTTTATTACCGGTACGCCGCGGCACTTCGCGCGTGTTGCCGATGGTCAATGTCATACTTGTCGTACCGAAGTTATACAGATGGTGGTAGATGTGGTTGGCGCGAATGCTTGCCAGATTTGAAATCAGAAGCGCTGCGTGGAACGGGCTTGCATCGATTATGGGCTTTGGCAGCAACCCGAAGAAATCCATTGCTTTAAACACGTTGACCAGCGTGCCGAGGCTGCCCGGCACACGCAGCATTTTCTTCATCAGTTCATCGGTTTTGTTCTTATCATTTGAAGAGCGGTTTTGTGTAATAAAGTGTTTGATTTTTTCTTCAACGTCGAACAGAGAGTCTGTTTTTTCAAGATATAATTTTGAAATACTGCTTTGCTCTTCGTTCGGCTTGACAACGACCATACTGACGGCAATTTCATTGCGATCAAAAATACGTTTATTGATAATAAAGCGGTTTAGCTGTGGAAATTTTGTTACAGTGCGCAAATATGCCGTTAAGATCAGTGCCATATTGCTGATAGAGATATTCTCATGGCGCTTTAAATTGATGTATTTGCGCAGGGGCGATAAAGGGATATCCACCGTTACCATATTCATCGCATCGTATCGCTTCGACATAATATAGGGCATAATACGGTGCATTGTGTCGATGTCTTTAATTCTTTTTCCGTCTTTCCTCATAAGTACTCCTTTGTTCAGAATGCAGTGGTTTTCCTCTTAAATACAGTGCTTTGTTTTTCTTTTGAATGTTTCTATGGTATAATACTGGCTTGAAAATGTAAATAGGAGAAAAGTAAATGATTCGTAAAGTGACGGCTGAAGATAAAGCGTTGTATCTTGAACTGATTGATGAGTTTTATCACAGCAGTGCCGTGCTGCATCCTATTCCACGTGCGCATTACGTCGATTCGTTCGACGAGATGTGTCGCACGGGCGGCTTGCTTGAGGGTTATATTATAGAGTATGGCGAAAAAGCGGCGGGATATGCGGCTGTGGCCAGGAGTTATTCGACGGAGGCCGGCGGCTTGGTCGTTTGGATCGAGGAAGTTTACATCCGGCCGGCCTTTCAATCGAAAGGCTTGGGCCGTGCGTTTTTCGATCACATGAAAGAGCTATATCCTGAAGCAAAGCGTTTCCGGTTGGAAGTGGAGCGGGATAATACGCGCGCCATCGCCCTGTATGAGCGGCTGGGCTACGAAGTCCTGGATTATGTCCAGATGGTTCAACAGTAGTGTGCGTTATTATTCCTTAAACCAATATTGTCGCGATACGTTTGGCGAAAAGCTTTATAAGCTTGCGCTCGACGGCGGGATGAGTTGCCCGAATCGCGACGGCACGGTCTCGACAGGTGGCTGCACATTCTGCGATGCAGGCGGCAGTGGTTATTTTGCCGCAAAAAGAACGGGCCGTATTGTCGAACAAATTGAAAAGGCGAAAAAGCGTGTGGTGGCGAAGACGACGGCACGGCGCTATATCGCCTATTTTCAGAGTTATACGAATACGTATGCACCGTTGAGTTATCTTACCGAGACTTTTTATGCTGCGATTACGCATCCTGATATCGCTGTTTTGTCTGTTGCGACACGGCCGGATTGTCTCGATGAAGCGGTTTTAGACTTACTTGAAGAGCTCAATGCAATAAAGCCCGTCTGGATAGAACTTGGCCTGCAGACCATTCATGAAGAGACGGCGCGGGCCATAAACCGTGGATATCCGCTGGAAATATTCGATAAGGCCGTTAAGGCGCTGCGCCGACGCGGCCTTGTTACTGTCGTACACGTTATTTTGGGCTTGCCGGGTGAAGACAGGGCGATGATGCTTGAGACGGTGCGGCATGTCGCCGGCGGTGTGGACGGCATCAAGCTTCAGCTGTTGCACGTGCTTAAAGGTACCGTGAT
>CALGIV010000195.1 GCA_937914785.1 uncultured Eubacteriaceae bacterium
TTCCGTTTGAGCAGCGGCATCCCCCGTTGAATTCTAACCAGCCGCGGGGTTTTGCGCGCTTTTCTCCTGCTGGAAAAGCGCTATGAGTGTTAAATGTAAAAACACAGAAGAAGAAACTTAATGATACGTTTATCTCTGGCAGAGTAGAGTGGTTTTGAACTCACATTCAACTACAAAAACCCTTTGGGAAAGGCGCGAAATGTAAAAAATATTATTGGTGATAAGTGGGATTAAAAGAGAATAGAATGGTGTTGAAATGTAGAGTTTGAGGCCGTTGTAGGCGCTGTGATGTCGATTAGTGTGAGCCTGTGGATAAGTTGTGAGTTATTTGTCGGTGACTGTGGATAATAAATTTGTGTAAAATAATGGCTTATTGTTAAAAGTAGTGTCAGATAGAGAAAATATGGGAAAATGAGTGTATATATGCGTGGATTTCGTGTTTTTCTCTCCACAGTAAAAAAATAGTCATTTGGGGACAGATTGTGGATAACTATGGTGTAAGAATGCGATTTGCAGGGAATTAAGTGTTGAAAAGTAAAAAAAATGTGGATAACTAAACTTATTTTAGCAGGGCTCGTATTTGTTTTGGGAATTGCCTCCACGGTGTTTCGGTCTGTGTGTTGTAAATGAGGTTAAAATAAGGAAGAGTGGTGTATGGTGGAGGATAAAGTGGGTAAGGGTAATGGATTGTGGATAACTTTTTTGTTTATGGGCTGGTTTTGGGCGTGGGCGCCACCTTTTGCCATTACAGACCATTCTTATGAAAATTTGGGATTGAAGTTATGATGGTGGTGGGATTAGTTTGACAGTTTTTTTCTTCATTGTTTCTTCTCTGTTTTCCTTGTACTTTTCACTTGTTGGAAAAGAGTAAAGAGGTCTTGAAGAAGAACAGTAAGAAACCAAGATTTTTTTGTTTTGTCCGCTTTGTCCGCATATAGTGTGGTATAATAGTAACGTAGAAAACTTTGGAGCCGAGCGAGGCTCTTTTTGTATTTTGGCTGGTTGGGATGCCGGTATCGATGGCCTGTTATTATGTGGCGAATAAGGAAAAGAGGTTAAGGATGATTGACAGGAACGAATAAAATATAAATATAGCCGCTTTAGAGCAGAGATTTGTTTTTACAGCATAAAAAAGATGCTGATATGTTAAGTGCATATCTTAGAGAAGACAGGGTGGCAAAATATTGAAATCAGGAAAAAGAATTGGCGGCGAGGTAAGCGGTTGAAAAGGCAATTTGCAGATTGTAGCCGCCGGTGATGGCATGAACGTCGAGGACTTCGCCTGCAAAGTACAGTCCGCTTACGAGCTTTGAGCACATCGTTGACGGGGAGACTTCTTTGACGTGGACGCCGCCTGCGGTGATGATGGCTTCTTCAAAGCCTTTTGTGCCTGTTGGGGTGAGTGGGAAGGCTTTTAAGTTTTGGAGGAGGCGTTTGCGTTGTTCGGCTTTCAGTGCGTTGATTTTCGTATCCGGCTGAATGCCGGCAGAAGTAAGGACAGGCAGAATAAGCCGTGCGGGCAGCAAGTCGACAAGGGCATTTTTAATGTCTTTATTTTGATATTTGTCAAAGTCGCGCAACAGGCGTGCGTCGAGTTTTTTGTGTTCCAACGCAGGCTTAAAATCGAGTGTGAGCGCTGTGTTCATATAGTCTGTGACAAAGGCTGTCAGGTTTTGGATGATCGGGCCGCCGACGCCGTCGTGTGTAAACAGCATTTCGCCGAAACGGGAGAAGGCTTTTTTGTTGTTTTGCCAGAGCGTGGCTTCGACGTTTTTCAGCGCCAGACCGGCCAGGTCGTATTGTTCTGCCGTCGTCATCGGTACGAGTGCGGGACGTGTGGGGGTGATGTTATGGCCAACTGCGGCGGCGAGTGTATAACCGTCGCCGGTCGAGCCGGTAAGCGGATAACTTTTTCCGCCGGTAGCGATCAGGACATTGCGAGCGGGCAGATATTCGTTTTGTGTAGTGCGCACACCGGTGACGGCACCCTCTGTCGTCGAAATTTCTTGAATGGCGGTGTTTAAGCGTATGTGGACATTGTCGGAAGCGTCGATACGGTGTGTAAAGAAGCGCGTCACATCGCTGGCTTTCTGACTTTTTGGGAAGACACGCCGCCCGGCTTCGACGGTAAGTTTTAGCCCGCCTTTTTCAAAAAAGTGCATGAGCGCCTTGTTATCAAGCGCGCGAAAAGCGCTGTGCAGGAACCTGGGGTTCGTGGCCACAGCGTCAAAAAGGTCTTCCGGCGCGCAGTCGTTTGTAATATTACAACGGCCTTTGCCGGTGATATAAAGTTTTTTGCCGAGTTTTTCGTTTTTTTCGACCAACAGTGTTTTCTGACTTCGTTTGGCGGCAATAACGGCCGTCATCAGGCCGGCTGCACCGCCGCCGATGATGATATTATCGTACATCGTTTGCTCCGTTTATCGTTTGATGATGAGGTAGAGTACGGGTGAGAACATTTTGCCGAGCATTTCTGTGCGGCTGATTTCATATTCACGTGCCGGCAGGCCGCTTAAGTAGTTGTCGACGGCGTAATACTCTTCGCCGCCGTCGTGGCCGGGGTAGGCGATGATTGTGATGATGCCGCCGTTTTTCAGGCGCGGCAGAACTTTTTTCAGAGAAGCGACGGTCGAGTCGCTGCGTGTTGTCAGGGCTTTATCACCGTTGGGCAGATAGCCGAGATTGTACATGGCAGCGGTAATGGGCATTTTGATGTATTGATCGATATTTTCGTGGCTGTCGAGTCGCAGGCTGTAGGATTTTTCGTCGATGTTGTTTTCTGTGAGCAGCGCCAGCGTATTGTCGAGCGCTTCCTGTTGTACGTCAAATGCGTACAAGTGTCCGTCGTGCTGGAGCAGCTTCGCCATAACGAGGCTGTCGTTGCCGTTGCCGGCAGTCATATCGACGTAAATGCCGCGGCCCTGTGTCAAGACACGCACAAGGATATGGGCGCGCATCGTGAGTGGAAAGTGTTGCATTATGCATCCCCTCCGCAGTTCTTATTCGTAAACAGGTCGAACAGGTCGCACAGGTAAGTGGTTTCGTCGACGTCTTTTTCTTCAAAGGCGACGCCGACGGCATAGTCGTATGCGGGTAATACTTTTTTAAAGCGCGTCATCTTTTTCAGCGCGTCTAAGACAGCGTCATGTTGATTGTTGTACAGCGCATAGGCGATCCCGGCTTCGAAGGGGCCGAAGACTGCGGCGCGTACGATGGCATCGATGAAGATGGCGTTGCCGTCAGGGC
>CALGIV010000196.1 GCA_937914785.1 uncultured Eubacteriaceae bacterium
GAGCTTTTCCGACAAATCCACGTGATACTCATAAGGGTTTTTCAGGCGCAGAACCGCCGGCCAAAACGTCGCTTTCTCATCTTTAAGCTTTTGCTTCGATACCAAAATATCCGGCACATCATAGACCAGTGCGCCATCTTTAAAAATCTCTTTATGCAACTCCTTGACGTAGAAATTATCGATCGTACGGCGCTTCCACGTATGCGTCGGATGAAAGATCGTAAACGGCCCATTTTCATCGATAAACTCGTCTTCAAGTAAAATTAAGTCCGCAAGGGCGCGGTCCGTGCGCTTATCGCAAAGCCGTACAAGCTTTTTCGCCCCGGGATTTGTGACCTTCTCCGGCGCGTTGCTCACCTTAAGCGTCGGAACTGCAACGCCGTCCTTCATAATTTGCGCCAGCTTGTATACGCCGCCGAGCGCCGCATTATCATAAGCCGTTATCAGCTTCGTGCCAACGCCCCACAGGTCGATCTTGGCCCCCTGCAATTTTAAATCCTGAATCAAATATTCATCCAAATCACTGGAAGCCGTAATCGTCGCCTTCTCAAAGCCCGCCTCATCCAGCATGATACGCGCTTCTTTGCTCAAATATGCCAAATCCCCGCTATCCAAGCGGATGCCGTGATTTTTCAGCCTGCCTTCTGCGCGCAGTTCCTCAAAAACCTTAATCGCATTCGGCACACCGCTTTTCAGCGTATCGTACGTGTCGACGAGCAATATAAGGTTACTGCTGTTATATTTTGCAAACGTGCGAAAGCTTTCCAGCTCGCTGTCAAAGCTCATAATAAAGCTGTGCGCCATCGTTCCCTTGGCGGGAATATTCCAGAAGCTCTCGGCCTCCACATTGCTCGTGCCAACGCAGCCGCCGATGATGGCAGCGCGTGCGCCGAACAGGCCCGCTTCACTGCCGTGTGCACGGCGCAGACCAAATTCCATCACTCCGTCCCCATCCGCCGCATCGACGACGCGCGAAGCTTTCGTCGCAATCAACGTTTCGTGATTGACAATGCTCAAAATCGTCGTCTCGATAAATTGCGCTTCAATCAACGGCGCCTTTACGCGCACCAAAGGCTCCTGCGGGAACACAATCGTGCCCTCTTCGACGGCGTGCAGCGTCCCGGTAAACTTAAAATTACGCAAGTAACGCAAGTAGCCATCCGTCAGTTCAGGATGATTTGCTTTGAGCATCCGGATGTCTTCATCCTCAAATTGTATGTTTTGAAGGTAATCGATAAGCTTTTCAAGACCGGAAAAAACCGCATAGCCTCCTTTAAACGGATTTCTGCGGATAAAGACGTCGAATACCGCCTCATAATCCTGCATTCCTTCTTCAAAGTACACATTCGACATACTCAACTGATAAAAATCCGTCGCAAGGTGCAGCTTTCGGTCTTTCATTTCTTACCCCCATATTTTCGTAAAAAAATGGTGACTCTGACCGGTCTCGAACCGATGACCTCCACCGTGTCAGGGTGGCACTCTCCCAGCTGAGCTACAGAGTCACGCTTTAAGAACATATAATGGCATTTTAGCCACATACATCATACACTATTTCAATTAGTTTGACAAGTTCTAACTGATTTTTTTTATCCTGAGATAAAAAATAATAAAAAAGCACCTGTATGCCAACGTCAGGCAGCACCATACGATATAAAGTTAACTAAATTCCGGTTACCGCCGATATCAATGTTTTATAAAGGAGGGCAACCAAAAGACTTCTGTTGCCCTCCTTTATAGACAACCATTTTTGATCATTACGGTATTTGCTTCTTCCAAACCACTTTGGTATCGATCAATTTCTTCTTCTGCCAGCGCTTGCTATAAAAATACAGAAGGCCGATGATTGCAGGAATAATATCAGACAGCGCCTGCACCCAATAAATACCCTCATAGCCTAATGACAGCACTTCGCTTAAGAACCAGCATAGCGTAAGCCGGATCAATGCAAAATCCAACAATGCATTAAACATCGCAACTCCGGCCGCTCCGATTCCGACGGCAAAAGAATCCAGGCTGTACATCGTCGCATAAACCAGACTGTTGAAAAAACAACATATTCTAAGATATCGTACGCCGGCACTGATCACTTCCGGATTGGCAGGGTCAAAAAACATGATAAGCTGCTCGGCAAAAACCTGAATGACGATGACTGTCAATAGCGTTGCCAGCAAATTGAGCCGCAGCCCTTTCCTGCCGATTTGCTCAACTCTCTCGGGCAGGCCCGCACCCATATTCTGACCCGCCATAGTGGTAATCGCCTGCCCAATCGCCCAACACGGCATTGCGGCAAATGTATTGATTTTCAGGCCAATTCCCGCAGCAGCCGCAATCGTTACGCCATATTTGTTTAACATTACAGCAATTATCAAATATGAAACATTCACTACGGTCATTTGAACGGCCGTGGGCAGGCTGATTCTTAAAACAGGCAACACTTTATTCCTTCTAATCTGAAAGCTCTTTATTTTAAAATCAAACACAAATGCCTGTTTTTTAAGATAAACGACTGAAACGACAAAAGACACGCCTTGTGCGATGACAGTGGCATATGCTGCGCCAACCGTGCCCATACCCAATATACCTGCAAAGACATAATCCAGGCCAATGTTTATCACGGTCGCTATCGCAACAAAAACCAGCGGCCGCACCGAATCACCCAATCCTCTCAGGACTGCGCAGGTGGCATTGTAGCCGAAGACGAAAAATGTCCCGCCGAGGATCACGGACATATATTCTGCCGCCTGCTGCATCGACTCCGCCGGAACGTTCATCGCAGCCAATAATGCCCTGTATGCCATCAGGCCAATTGTCATCACGAGCAACGACAGAACCATTGTTAAAAAATACACCACGCCAATGGTCTCCTTTTGACCTTGCCTGTCACCGGCGCCCTTATATTGCGCAATTAAAACCGTCCCGCCCATCGTTATGCCAATGCAAAGCGCATTGATGATAAAAACCAGTGCCGAAGCATTGCTGATCGCCGCCACACCCGTGCTGCCGACGATTCTTCCCACAATGGCCATATCCACGATGTTATAAAGCGATTGCAACAGATTGGCAACAAATAATGGTATGCTGAATTTAATAAGTGTTATCGGTATACGGCCGATTGTTAAATCTTGTTCTTTCTTCAACGTTCTTCACCCTTTCAACAAAAAATAAAAGACTGCGCAAAAATACGCAGCCCTTTTTCCATCGTATACTCAACTATTGGAATATAAAAGGCTGCTGACAAAACATTGTCAGCAGCCTTAAAACACTTTTTCTCCGGCATTAAAAAGACAGTTAAAAACGCTTTACGCTTTCAACGCCTGAAATGCCGATGAAGAATGACTGTATTTCAGCTCCGAACAATGCTTCATCGTATCCATTCGCACGGAGCTGTTATCAATACCCATCTTGCCATATATCAAATAAAACATCTGCAAATTCCCTTTCAAGCTCTTCGATCATTTTATATGGATTTATAAAACTTGTCAATTCATTCTTTCATACCGTTAAAAAATGACTGGTTGCAAACCAAATTCCAGCCAAATCGCCTTTTATGCGCCCCTGAGCGCTCATTGATTTTAATTAGCAACGACAGCTCGTTAAAAAAGAACAGGAAAAACGACGCAGCCTGTACGCCGCGCCGTTTTTTTTCGAACATATCCTGTTTACTCAATTCCCACATAAAGGGATGTCGGTTGATGAATTAAACAAACTTCGCCTGAACGGCGCCAAGGCCATCGAACGTCGCACGGAAAACATCGCCCGGCGCTGCCGGATACGCGGCGGCTACGGAACCTGAAAGTACGATATCGCCCGGCATGAGTTTTACGCCGTACGCAGCGACTTTATTCGCAAGCCACGCGACTGCAACAGCCGGATTGCCCATAACGGCTCCGCCGGCTGCACTGTCGATAATCTCGCCGTTCTTTTCGATTACGATGCCCATATGCCGCATATCGACACTTTTCACATCGACAATCTGGGTGCCGACAACAAGGCGCGCACTTGAGCCATTGTCTGCTACGGTGTCTTCAAATTTGATCTGTTCATTATATCTGGAGTCGATGATTTCAAAAGAAGCGATGATACCCGCAGTCGCCTCAAGAACATCTGTCGCTTTTACGCCAGGGCCCTGAAGCTCTTTTTTCATAATAAAAGCAATTTCTGTCTCAATCTTCGGCGCAAGCATTTTGCCCACTTCAATCGGCACGTCCATTTCAACATACATATCGCTGAAAAGGTGGCCGTAGTCCGGCTCATCTACGCCTGCGAACTTCTGCATCGCTTTACTCGTCAGGCCGATTTTCTTGCCGATATCGATTGCACCGTCCTTTTCACGACGCAGGCGCACGTATTCCAGTTGAACGGCGTAAGCGCCTTCCGGGTCGATACCCGGAAACTGTTTGCTCAGCAAATCGATCGGTTTACAGTTCTTTTCCGCATCATACAACATTTGTGCCGCTTGTTTAATTTGTTCTTGGTTCATCTTTCTACTCCTTTTTTATTATTTACATCCTATGTACAGGTCTTCTCTATTATATCATTTCCTTTTCATAATACAATATCTTCTTTTCAATGTTCTCCGCAATCATCAATCGTCAATTTGCATTTTAATGGAACATGCAGATCCGGCACAGTCAGGAGAGGTAAACTCACAGTTCTTTATTTGTCAATATTTTAACAATCTCCATCGTATGCTTCTCTGAAAATATGCCCCTGTTCTCCATCAATTTAATACCGCCGTAAGAGAGCGCCAGTAATATTATGCCGAATAAAAAAGCGACGACAGGATTATTCGGCCCAAATGAAGCGATATCAAGCAAATAAAAACCGATCACACAGCCGGCAAGGAAAAATACCAGCGGTATGAGATAGACGACCAGCGAAGCTTTCATCAGCGATGAAAAAGCCATCTCGATCTGAACCGTATCGCCGACTTTCGCCCCCGGCGTGTTCTTCGGCTTTGCCAGCACAGTTTTCCTGTCTTCACTGACCTGACACATCCCGCACTTGCCACAGGCGGCGCTGCGCTTGATTTGAACCGTTGCATTTTTGCCGTCAACGGCAAGCACTTTTCCAACCTCTAACACTTTTTACTCCTCAACCGGAACGATTTCGATCCGCAGCTCCTCAAGCTGTGCCTCTTCGGCCTGCGACGGCGCACCCGTCATCAGGCATCCGTGATTCTGCGTCTTCGGAAATGCGATGACGTCGCGAATATTGTCCGTATCCATCAGCAGCATACACATCCGGTCGAACCCATAGGCAGATCGGAAGAGCGTCGTGTAGGGAAAGAGTGTAGATCTCGG
>CALGIV010000197.1 GCA_937914785.1 uncultured Eubacteriaceae bacterium
GTCGAGATAAAGAGACAATAGATTCGATGACATAAAAACCCTCCTAAAATAAAATAACCCATCCAAGCCTTTATAAGCCCAGACGGTCGACAAATGTTAAAAGTATCGTTTAAAAAATGCTGCACGTGGTAAACGCCACTTCCGTCAGCAGCATTGCTATTCAGTTATCTTTATAGTAACAACGATAAATAGCTTTGTCAATATGAAATTAGCTTTGCGATTTGATATTTTTTAAACAACCCAGCAGCGTCGCTCGCTCGTGCAATTGGCTTGTGCGCACATCTACGTCAAAGCGCGTTTTGCGCCTGGCTATTGCGGCCAGTTCGTCGGCAAACGGACCGAGGCTTTTGGCGACCCCGCCGCCGAGGATAATGATGTCGGGGTCGATGATCGTGGCGATCGAGATGAGGAGCATTGCGATGTGGGATAAAATCGGCGTAAGAGCGGCGCGCGCCCGTTCATTTCCTTTTTCGTAAGCGGCAAAAGCAGCCGGTGCGTCGCCTTCAAAATTGTCGGCAATCGCGCGCAGAATCGCCGTGCCGGAAGCGGCACGTTCCATACTGCCGAAAGCCGGATGCGGCACGTTAAGCTCCTGCACACTGCTTAAACTGCGCCCGATTTCTCCGGCGCCGCCGTGAGCGCCGCGCAGCAGGCGGCCGTCGATAGAAGTGCCCAGCCCGATGCCGGTGCCGATGGCGAGGTAACATAGAATGGAGGCGTCGGGATAAAGACTGCTTTCGCCTAAAACGGCGCAGTTGACATCGTTTTCGAGGACGACGGGCAGTTGGTAACGGCTTTGCAGGCGCTGTTGAAGCGGGTAGTTGTACCAGCCAAAAGCCGGCGCGTCGGCAATGAGCCCCCCGGAGACGATGCCCGCGACGCCGAGCGAGAGGCCGGCAATGCATTTATCGGTATTGCGCAGCATATCGTCGATAAAGTCGTAGAGTGGCTGCGGCTCATCCGGCGCCTTAATGCCATGTTGTTCGATGCGCTTTTCAGTGTGGCAATGTCCGTGCGTATCCAATATCGCGCCCTGAATTTTCGTTCCGCCAAGATCGATACAAAGGTAATGAGGTTTCAGATTCGTTTTCATAAAAGGATTATATCAGCACAACCGTAACGAAAATTGACGAGATGTCTTATCACGACAGAAAGTATGAGTTGGGCAGTAAATTCACTTAACAAATTTGTCCAATTGTAGTATAATATAAAACTAATTAGTGGGAATTAAATCCAGACTTAAGGAGTAAAGTTGATTTTGAAGAAATATTGTCAAAAAGGAATCGGATTATTGCTCGTCTTGGTGCTGTTGTTTTCGGCGCAGCCTGCATTGGCTTATAACGATGAGGAAGATTACGTTATGCAGGATGAGAATCTACTCGTCAGAGAGCAGCTGGAGGCAGAAGCCGAGGCGCAGGCTTTGGAAGAAGAAAACAGCATTGAAGCATTGAACGCTACGGCTGCTTACAGCTTGAAGATTGCGAAAGCGGACGGCACGTTTACAAATGTACAAACCTGTTCGTCATTTACAGATGCCGTGAGTAAAATGAAGGCGCACAAAGATGCAAACGCCGTCGTGATCAGCAGTGCACAACGTAATAACGGCGTCGTGGCGATGAAGGACGGCATTGCCATCGGCAGGCCGGATGGCAATGTAACGATCAATTTATATATGAGTGGGGTTTCATCGGCGTACACCTACATTACACGGCGGCATGATCTATTTTATAAAGAAACGATTAGTGACAGCCGTGTTAAAATCATGATTTCCGGATTTGAAGGGGAAGCTAACCTTGTGGATGTGATGTTGATCCCGCGCGTTCAAGTGAAAGGGCAGAGCTATTATCTCGTTGATGGTGACGGAGACATTATCCATTACATCGGCCAGACCCTGACGGACAGGAGCGTCAACTACTGGAGTTATACCTTCGATAAAGCCCCGAATTTTATGCAGCAGGGCAAGAAGTATTACTCGCCCGATGGCAACCGCTTTTATACCGATCCGCAGTTGAAAAGCTATGCCGGGCAACATTATCAATATTACAATTACCTGCCGTACCGCACGAAGACGAATTATACGGCGGCGGAAATTCAGACGTATTTGAATGCGTTGAATGAACCGAAGAGCGTGCTGCACGGCAATGCACAGGCGTTTATTGACGCACAAAATAAGTACGGCGCCAATGCCTTATTGTTATTGTGTACGGCGTTTTTGGAGAGTGCCTATGGGACGAGTAATTTTGCAGTGGAGCGAAACAATATTTTTGGTATTGAAGCGTATGATTCAGATCCGAATCGGGCGACGTATTTTGATTCTGTAGCGGATTGCGTTAACGAAATGGCCTACAGGTGGGTTTCAAGTGGATATACGGATGCGAATACGGATTTTCGCTACCATGGCGCCAATGTTGGCACAAAGGGGCAGGGATTTAATGTAAAATACGCTTCTGACCCCTATTGGGGGCAGAAGATTGCCGGCCTGTATTATAAGTTCGACCGTTATACGGGCTATAAAGATTTAAATCAATACACGATCGCACGTTCCAACAAGATCGACTACGTGCGGTTTCAGCCGAATGCAACTGCAAAGGCGCTCTACAAACTGTCGATGCGTGATTACGATTATCCGACAGGCATTCCCGTCGTGATTTTAGATGCCGGTAACAGCACGTATTACCGCATCCAATCGGACGTGCCGGTCGATGGCAGCGGTGCGACGAATTCTGGATGGCTGTACGACTATAATAAATCGCAGGGTTATATTCTGAAGAGTTCCGTGGATATTGTCTGTGGCGGACTGAGCGGCATCGTAGAGCGCAATGCCGGCGATAACCGCTATGAAACGGCGAGTATCATC
>CALGIV010000198.1 GCA_937914785.1 uncultured Eubacteriaceae bacterium
GATGCGTCGGTATGCCGTCTTCATCTTCAAGATACTCATCCAATGTGCAGGGGGTGCTGTATAAGTTAAAGTTTGCCAGTGTGTCGTTGCTTGAAAGCGCGCTGATGTCGATCGTACGAAACATCTTATTGGACAGGTTTAACTCGGCAGCCTTGGCTTCTGACAAGGGAATTCTTTCGTTGAAATGGCTGAAATCCGAAACGATGCCTTGTTCGTTATAGCTGTTACTGTCGCTGAAGAATGGGATGTTTAAGTATATTTGACCGGACATATGCAT
Source organism: uncultured Eubacteriaceae bacterium (assembly GCA_937914785.1). Lineage (GTDB taxonomy): Bacteria > Bacillota > Clostridia > Eubacteriales > UBA1433 > CALGIV01. The sequence continues at coordinate 278 of CALGIV010000198.1, forward strand.
CGCATTTAAAACGATGAGCGCCACATAGACGACCGACAGGATCAGCGTGACAATTCTGGAGCGAAAGATTAAGCACAGGCCCAGCACAATCAAAATCAGCGGCCACATCTTAAAGAACGAACGGATGACGGCGCCTGTAGAGATGGCATAAATACCAAAAGCATTGACGAGCCAAATCGCACCGATGAAAACGAGCATAATACCGATGAAAATGGAGATGGAAGAACCACTTCTTCTTTTCGGTTTGCTGTATTCTTGTTCCATAGTTATTTACTCCCTTTAATAATAATGGCAATACCGGCAATAACAACGCCGATGGCAAAAATGACGCCGAAGTTAAAGCGTGGGAAGAAGATTGCGGCTGCAAACAACATTCCCAGACATACTAAAATGATGCCGAGAACTTTTGTGGCACTAAGCTTTTGTTTTTGTGGCGGCGGTGGATATTGCGCGCCATAAGGTTCTTGCGAATTGTCTGTATAAGGCGGTGCCTGCTGATTGGCAGCATAATCCTGTTGTGTCTGCTCGGCGTTTTCAGCGGTATTGGCAGTAGTGTTATATTGCGATTGACCTGAAGTGTATTGCGGGTGTTTTTTTTGCCATTCTTCATTTTGTTGTTGATAAGGATTGGGTCCGTATACCTGATAGTCGATGGGGATGATGATAACGGCAATAAAATAGGCCAGAATACCGGTGCCTCCTGCAAAGATCAAGATGACGGCCAGCAGTCGGATAATGCTTGGATCAATATTAAAATACTGAGCAATACCGCCGCAGACGCCTGCGATTTTCTTATCATAACTGCTGCGCGTTAGTACTTTCTGCATAGTACTCCTCCTTTAAGTTTTTGTTTGATTTCAGCATAAATTGTTTTAATTAGAAAAGGATTAAAGCCATATTATGATTGTTTAAAATTCTGATTACGAAATAAATAGAAGACACTTTGCAGCGTTTTATATTGGCAGATAAAATGTTTTCATATTTTTGTTGTCAGGTTCTGTCGGGTATGCTACAATAGAGAACAAAAAACAAAGTAGTAGGAGGATGCTATTTTGGCGAGATTATTTGGAACCGATGGGGTGCGCGGCGTTGCGAACACGTTTTTAACGTGTGAGCTGGCGATGAAAATCGGTCGGGCGGCGTGTGAGGTGTTAAGGCGCGAGGGTATAGAAAAGCCGGTGTTTGTCGTCGGTAAAGATGGGCGGATTTCAGGCGATATGCTGGAATCGGCGTTATGCGCCGGTATTTTATCGCGTGGCGGAAGCGTTAGGAAGTTGGGCGTTCTGCCGACGCCGGCAGTGGCGACCGTTACACGAAAGATGGGTGTGTCGGCGGGTGTGGTTATTTCCGCTTCTCACAATCCATATGAGCACAACGGGATTAAATTTTTCAACAGTAAAGGGTTCAAACTGACGGATGCGCAGGAGGAAGCGATTGAGGAGTTGATCGAAGAGTCGTATGAGCCGCTGTCGGGCGCAGATATCGGCACGATGTATATGGAGCATCGGGCATTGAAGCACTACACAGATTTGGTGCTTGGTTGTGTGGATGACGACTTTTCAGACTTTAATATCGTTGTCGATTGTGCGAATGGCGCGACAGCCGAGGCGGCGCAGACGGTGTTCGACAGCCTGAATGCGTCGGTGTGCTACATTGGCAATCAGCCAAATGGGACGAATATCAATGAAGGCTGCGGTTCCACAGCGCCGGCACTTTTACAAAAGACAGTTTTTGAAAGAGGGGCGGATATCGGCATTGCTTTTGATGGCGATGGAGACCGCATCATCATCGTTGACGAGGAAGGTGAAGTTGTTGACGGCGATAAGATTATCTACATATTAGCGTGCGATATGCAGCAGAGCAAGCAGCTGAAAAAAGCATGTATTGCCGCGACGGTGATGAGCAATATGGGCATATTGGCCGAGCTGCGCAAGCTGGGTATCGACGCGGTTCAAACGAAGGTCGGCGACCGGCATGTGCTGGCTGCAATGCTTAAGCAGGGATATAATCTTGGCGGTGAGCAGTCTGGTCATATTATTTTAAGTGATTATAATACGACGGGTGACGGGCTGGTCACGGCAATGCGTTTTTTAAGCGCGCTGAGGCGCAGCGGGCAGCGTTTATCGGAAATAGCAAATGGCATTGAGAAGTATCCGCAAGTGCTCATCAATGTGTTTGTAGATGATGAGAAGAAATATCTCGTTTCGACAGATGAGGCGATAACGCAATTGGTGGCGCAAAAAGAAGAATTGCTGCGCGGCGAGGGCAGGGTGCTTTTGCGTGCTTCGGGGACTGAAGCGCTCGTGCGCGTGATGGTTGAAGGCAAAGATGCCGATTTAATTAAAGAATGCGCTGAAGCGCTGGCTGAATTAGTAAAGACAAGATTGGAGTAAGTGGAGTAAACAATGAGCAAGGTAAAGGGTTTTTTAGCACGTAAGAACATCGTCTTCTCGGCAAAACGGTATTTTGTGGACACTTTGTCGAATATGGCATTGGGCCTGTTTTCAACATTGATCATCGGCAGTATTTTAAATCAGATCGGCCTTCGGCTCAATATCCCGTTTTTATCGGAAGTCGTCT
>CALGIV010000199.1 GCA_937914785.1 uncultured Eubacteriaceae bacterium
GAAGGATTCAGCAGCAGCAGATAAGTGCGCATTTCGGCACGGTTAATTTTTCCTTTTTCATAAAAAGCGTTAGACAGCGCCATCAAGGTCGCGATCGCCGTATTGGCCTTTAAATGCTCGTAGTCATAGCTGACCTTGGCGATGGCTTTGTGTATCATCGACATCATATCGCCGGAGTAATCGTCGCCTTCATCGACAAACAACTCCTGCATCTTATAGACGCGGTCGAGATAACGTTTGACGCCTTTGACGCCGTTGATCGACCAGGGCGCCGCTTTTTCAAAGTCTCCGATAAACATTTCGTATGTGCGCAATGTGTCTGCGCCGTAATCGTAGATAATATCGTCGGGGTTGACGACATTTCCGCGCGATTTACTCATTTTTTCGTTATTTTCGCCGAGAATCATGCCGTGCGAAGTCCGGCGTGCGTATGGCTCCGGCGTCGGCGCAATGCCGATATCGTACAGGAACTTATGCCAGAAACGCGAGTAAAGCAGATGCAGCGTCGTATGCTCCATACCGCCATTGTACCAGGTTACGGGCGTCCAGTAATTCAGCGCGCTCTTATCGGCCAGCGCCGTATCGTTGTGCGGGTCGGCATAGCGCAGGAAATACCAGCTTGAGCCGGCCCAGTTTGGCATCGTATCGGTCTCGCGTTTGGCGGGCGCACCGCACTTTGGGCACGTCGTGTTGATCCAGTCCGTCATATGCGCCAACGGAGATTCGCCGTCTTCCGTCGGTTTGAAATTGTCGGTCTCGGGCAGCAGGAGCGGCAGGTCTTCCTCATCGACCGGCACCCACCCGCAGGCTTTGCAATAAACCAGCGGAATCGGCTCGCCCCAATAACGTTGTCTGGAAAAGACCCAGTCGCGCAGTTTGTAGTTGACGCGTTTTTCGCCGAGCTCATTTTCTTGAAGCCACTCGATGGTTTTTACTTTCGCCTCTGCTACGTTTAATCCGTCTAAAAAGCCGGAGTTTACTAAAATGCCCTTTTCAGAATCTGTATAAGCGCATTCTTTGATATTTCCGCCGGAGACGACTTCGATAATCGGCAGATCAAACGCTCTGGCAAAGTCCCAGTCGCGCTGGTCGTGGCCCGGTACGGCCATAATCGCGCCGGTTCCGTAGGACATCAATACGTAATCGGAGATGAAGATGGGAATGTTCCGCTTCATTGCCGGATTGTAGGCCTCCAGACCGTCGATGCGTACGCCCGTTTTATCCTTTACAAGCTCCGTGCGTTCAAAGTCTGATTTCTTCTCCGCCTCTGTTCGGTACGTACAGACTTCAGCGTAATTGCGGATGCGGCTTTTATATTTTTCAATATAAGGGTGTTCTGGCGAGATAACCATATACGTCGCGCCGAAAATCGTATCCGGGCGCGTCGTGTAAACGCACAGAACATCGTCGGTATCTGCGATGGGGAAGTTGACATCCGCGCCCTCGCTGCGGCCGATCCAGTTTAACTGCTGAGTGCGGACGCGGTCGATATAGTCTACCGTGTCCAAATCGTCGATCAGGCGTTGCGCATATGCGGTGATTTTCAGCATCCATTGATTTTTAATCTTGCGTACAACTTCGCTGCCGCAGCGCTCACATACGCCGTCGACCACCTCTTCGTTGGCGAGGCCTACCTTGCAGCTCGTGCAAAAGTTGATCGGAAATTCTTTTTTATAAGCGAGTCCATGTTCAAACAGCTGCAGAAAGATCCACTGCGTCCATTTATAATATTCAGGGTCCGTCGTGTTAATCTCGCGCGACCAGTCGAATGAATAGCCTAAAGCCTTCAGTTGGCTTTTGAAGTGCCTGACATTGTTTTCTGTCACGACGGCAGGATGAATGCCCGTTTTCAGCGCATAATTTTCTGTCGGCAGGCCAAAGGCATCCCAGCCCATTGGAAACAGCACATTATGGCCCATCAGGCGTTTCATACGCGCGACGATATCCAGCGCCGTATAAGGGCGCGGATGGCCGACGTGCAGGCCCTGACCTGACGGGTAGGGAAATTCGACGAGGTAATATTCGTGCGGCCTGCCGTCTCCCGTTATTGCGGCAAAACACTGCTGTCTGTCCCAGATATCCTGCCACTTTTTCTCAACTGCTTTATAATCATAATTTTTCTTTTCCATCATTGCCTCCTTAAAAAAAGTCCCTTAACGAATTTCGTTAAGGGACGACGTAAGCCGCGGTACCACCCTTTTTGGTTTTTGCTGACAAAAACCCACTTAAAAGTGTGTGCGTTGTTTTCGGGCGAGTTCAGCATTTTACTTTCCGGCGGCTCTCAGCTGTTCCGCTTCTCTGTAGGAAAGATAAAAGGCCTACTACTCCCGAGGCACATAAAATATAATGTTTACAATGTTCCTTATTATATTCATTTTTTGGCGTGAAGTCAATTATTTTGAAGAAGTATTTCTTTTTTGTTGTATAATAGAAAATAAATAGCGAGGGGGTATTAGCAGGATGCGTGAAAACAGTATATTAATCTTTTTCTTTGTATTGATTTTTGCTATGATGTTGTTTCAGTGGATTCGCAAAAGACAAAAGAAAGAAGACGACCGGTTGTCTGCTTTTGGCCAGGCGCCGACAGAGCTGGATTATGAGCTGGACAGCATTGAATTATTCCATCATTACGCAAAAGAGAAAAGCGCGGAGCGTTTTGTGGATGAAATCACTTGGAACGACTTAAATATGAAGGATGTATTTAAACGCATCAATGTGTGCGCCACGTCAGCCGGCGAAGAATATCTGTATCATCTTCTTCATCAAGGAGAATTTAACAAAGAGCAGCTTGCAGTTCGGGAAGAGCTTATCGACTGGTTCATTCAAAACTCCGCTGCGCGCGTTGATGTACAAAAGATTTTGTTCGGGTTGGGCAAACAAGCCTATAATGGCTTCGCGCACAGCCTGTTCCATACGGAAGAATCACATTTAAAAGCACCCTGGTTGTATGCCGTTTTGGCTGTACTGCCGATTTTAAGCTGGGGCCTGCTCGCCATCTCGGTGGGAGCGGCAGTCATTGCGTTTGTGCTGACGGGTGCCCTGAATGCTTTTATTCATTTTTATTTTAAAATGCATCTTGAAAAGGATCTGGCCAGCCGTCGTTTTTTCAGTGCGATGCTGCGCACGGTAAAGAAGCTTAACCAATACGATCAAAGCGGTTGGCAGAAGAACAGTACGGCGTTAAAAGAGGCCTACAAGCCTTTTCGTTACGTTCGTTTTGTCGGCGGCTCTGCATCAGCTCAGCCTGCGGCAAATGATATGGCTATTTTTGCAGACTATGTCCGAATGATTTTTCTTGTCGACATCATTAAGTATAACTATGTCGGCCGGGTGATGAGGCGCAATCAGCAACACTTGCGCGCACTTTTTGAAACTCTGGGTGAAATTGATGTGGCAATCTGCATTTTATCTTATCGTGAAAGCCTGCCGCATTGCTGCCTGCCGGATTTTTCGGATAAGGCGGGTATGCGCTTTGAGGGGATGTATCATCCGCTGTTGAATAATCCTGTCGTCAATGCTGCCAAAATCGATAACGACAGCCTGATCACCGGCTCAAATGCCTCGGGAAAATCAACGTTTATTAAAGCATTGGCGATTAATAATATTCTTGCACAAACAATCCATACCTGCTGCGCTTCCTCTTATGAGTTAAAAGGCGGGCTTGTCGTCACCTCCATGGCGATGCGGGACGATATTTTAAGTGGTGAGAGCTATTTTATTCGCGAGATTAAATCGTTAAAGCGTATTATAGATGATGTGGAAGCGGGATATTGTACGTGTTTTATTGATGAGATTTTACGTGGAACGAATACGCGGGAACGTATTGCGGCATCGACTGCGGTACTGGAGAGCCTGCATCAAACAAAGAGTATTTGCATCGCAGCCTCACATGACCTGGAACTTACAGAAATTTTAGCGGGACAATACGACAACTATCATTTCAGTGAACAGATTGTCGGCGATGACGTCGTTTTTGACTATACATTAAAGGACGGGCCGTCGCAGACGCGCAACGCGATCAGGCTGCTTGAGAGGATGGGTTTTGAACAAGAAATTGTCTTAAAAGCCTACAGGCTGGCGGATAAATAGAAATGCCGCGAAAACGCGGCATTTGCTTAGTGAATTTGAATTTTGTTACTTTTGTTGCTGGCTTTATCAGTTTTTTTAGCGCAGATTTTTAAAAGGCCATCCTGATACTCCGC
>CALGIV010000200.1 GCA_937914785.1 uncultured Eubacteriaceae bacterium
GCGGTCGTTTTTGTCCGTCAGTGAAGATGAAATTGCTGCAGAGTCGATGGGCGTAAATACGACACGTGTAAAGATTATGGCTTTTATGATCGGCACGTTTTTTGCCGGTATGGCCGGTGCGCTTTACTCCGGCTATATTGGGTTTATTCAACCGAAGGATTTCGCATTTATGAAGTCGATCGAAATTTTGATGATCGTCGTCCTGGGTGGACTCGGCAATATTCGCGGAACGATCGTTGCAGCGATATTCTTAAACGTCTTAAGCATCGTTTTGCAGGATTTTACAGGGATTCGTATGATTTTGTACGGGTTAATGCTCGTCATCGTTATGGTATTAAAATCCGGTGAGACGCCGTGGATTGTAAAACTGCGTACGAAATTACGTATTAAACCGATGCGGCTGAACGGCAAGAAAAAGGCAGGTGTGTAGTGATGGCGGAAAAGGGAAATAAAGTACTGGATGTACAAAAGATTTCGATTAGCTTTGGCGGCCTTACTGCGGTGAGCGACGTTTCCTTTGAGGTTTACCAGGGGGAATTGATCGGCCTGATCGGGCCGAACGGGGCCGGCAAGACGACGATATTTAATATGCTTACAGGCGTTTACGTTCCAACGAGCGGGCGCATCATCTATAACAACAAGGCCAATGAAGAGCTGGTTGCAAACGGCATTGCGCCATTTAAGATTTCGCGGTATGGCATCAGCAGAACGTTTCAGAATATTCGCCTGTTTAAGCAGATGACCGTGCTGGATAATATCCGCATCAGTATGCACAAGGATATTGAGTATTCATTCCTGGGCGCAATGTTTAAATCAAATCAATATCTGCGCACGGAGCAGCGGTTTTACGATCGTGCGGTCGAGCTGTTAAAGTTTGTATCGCTGGACGAGAAAAAGTTTGAGTTTGCAAGCAACCTGCCCTATGGCGAGCAGCGAAAGCTTGAAATCGCGCGGGCGGTTGCCACAGGCGCAGAAGTCATTTTCCTTGACGAGCCGGCTGCGGGGATGAATCCTGCAGAGACAGAAGAGCTCGTCGGCCTGGTGCGTAAGCTTAAAGAAGAGTTTGGTCTGACGATTGTGCTGATTGAACATGATATGAAGTTTGTCATGAATATCTGTGAGCGAATTTATGTTTTGGACTTCGGCATCCTCATCGCCGAAGGCAAGCCGCACGAGATCAAGTCGGATCCTAAAGTAATCAAGGCTTATCTTGGGGAGGAAATATAAATGTTCTTTTCGATGAAAGATGTCAATTTATATTACGGAGTAATTCACGCGTTAAAGGATATCTCGATCGAGGTGAACGAAGGTGAAATCGTCACATTGATCGGCGCAAACGGTGCGGGGAAATCTTCTACATTGCGCGCAATCAGCGCGCTGGCCAAAGTAAGCGGCGGCAGCATCGTCTATATGGATCAGGATATTACGAATTTAAAGGCGACGGAGATCGTGAAAAGAGGTATTTCTCATGTGCCGGAAGGCAGGCGTATTTTTGCCGATATGAGTGTGTATGAGAATTTGCAGATGGGCGCTTTTCTGCGCAAAGATAAAGGCGGTATAAAAGAAGATTTGGATATGGTATACACGCGGTTTCCGATCTTAAAAGACCGCAGCAGGCAGTTGGGCGGAACGTTGTCGGGCGGAGAGCAGCAGATGCTGACGATGGGGCGTGCGTTGATGGGCCGGCCGAAATTACTTTTGCTGGATGAGCCGTCGATGGGGCTGTCGCCCATTTATGTGCAGGAAATATTCTCGATCATCAAGACGATCAACGAAGAGTCCGGCACGACGATCCTGCTTGTCGAACAGAACGCCAATATGGCATTGAAAATTGCGAACAGGGCTTATATCATCGAGACCGGCAGTATTGTAATGCAGGGGCCGAGCGAAGAGCTGCTGCACAGCGAAGATGTGATCAATGCCTATCTCGGTGGAGAATAACAGGGTTGCATTAAAGAAGTGCATGAATTGATTAGTTTACTTTTAAACTATATAAAACCGGATGTTTCCTTTGCTGAAGCATCCGGTTTTTTGCGATCCAGCCGTCATCATATGATGGTTTGCTGCAGTGGATTAACCCGCAAAGATTCTATAACAGAACTATCTTAATCAGTGGTCTATTGTCTTTTCAGTCATCTTTCTGCCTTTTTGTCAACAATCTTTTGTAGGTTAAGTCAATTCCAATGGCTCCTATGGGTGCGGTAATTATAATGGCCAGTGCTGCGACGGTTAAAATAGTGTTGCCGGCAGCGATGCCCAGCGACAATGGTATGCCGCCGATAGCTGCCTGCACTGTCGCTTTCGGCAGATAGGATATGGCGGCAAATAACCGCTCTTTTTTGTTCAATTTTGTTTTTATCAGGCAGATAAAAACGCCTGCCATACGGAATATAAGCGCTGTAAAAATAAGGCATACGGCCTGAAAGCCGGCATTTGCAATAGAACTGATATCCACTGCCGCACCCAGAAGAACGAACAACAGTAGTTCTGCGGCTACCCAGATCTTTGAATACTTACCGGATATACGTTTGGCCAGCGCGGCGTTCTTTTTAAGAATAGTACAACCCAGCGCTATTACCGCCAGCAGGCCGGATACGGGTACATAGCCTTTTACCGCTGTTTCAAGGGAAATGAACAGGAAGGATGCACCCAGCAGCAATAAGATTTTTATCGTGTCGCGTAGATGGATTTTTTTGAACAGCCATATTGCCAACATCCCTGTAAGGATGCCGAGGATTAAGCCCAGGAGGACTGAAACAGGTATTTTCGCAAGACTGATGAAATCAAAGCCTTGGCCCTGATACATGCCAATAAAAGAAGTAAATAGTACGATGACATAAATGTCGTCAACGGATGCCCCGGCCATAATAAGCTGTGGGATACCTTTATCCTGTCCATATCCGCGCTCCATCAGTTTAAGCATCCGGGGAATTACAACAGCAGGAGATACAGCCGCTAAAACTGCGCCCATCATTGCTGCTTCCAGATAGGATATACCAAGGAAAAGCGGAGCAAGTATCACGACGGATGCCAATTCAAAGGTTGCCGGAATAAAACACATCAGAATGGCTGGCCTGCCCACTTTTTTTAATTCTTTGAGATCAAGTGCAAGGCCGGCGCGTATCAGGATAATAATCAATGCTATTTGCCGTAGCTCCGCAGATATATTCAGAATGGTTGGATCAATCAGATTTAAAATATGCGGCCCCAACAGAATGCCGGTTATCATCATACCGAGCAAGGCAGGCAGCCTTAACTTTTGCATAATACCGCCGATGGCAAACCCGCAAAACAGGATGAGTGCAAGACTAAACAACATAAAAAAATCCTCCCTTGTTCGCAAAAAGCCGATGGCTCTGCGAACGTAATGATCCACAGAAGTCATCAGCTTTACAAGCGGTTTGGAACAGTTTTATCCTGTCCGCAGGGAGACCTTCATTCCCTTTTCTATAGTGGAAAGTATATCATCTTGCTTTTGGCAAAGCAAGATTTTAAAGAACTTTTCTACTTTTCCTTTTTCGCTGCCGGAGCATACCGGCGTTTTTTGAGAAAAGCCAGCTTGGTTTCTGCGATGATCAGTGCGAGAAAGATGATGATAAAGCCGACGCCCATTTGAGCGGTAACCAATTCGTCTAAAAGCAGGACACCGAACAGTGTGCCGAATACGGATTCCAGGCTCATGATAATGCCCGCGTGCGTCGGTGTCGTGTATTTCTGCGCGACGTTTTGCAATACCAGGCACAGCGCTGTGGCGATGACGGCCAGATAGAGCAGGATGCCGGTGCCGCTTGGAGTGATCGTAAAAGAGGTTCCTTCAAAGATCAGCGCCGAGATGGTGCTCGCGACGGCGACAAAAATAATTTGAATTACGGCCAGTGCAATAGGGTCGTATTTTTTGCTGTATTGTGCGATCAGGCTGACCTGAAAAGCAAAGGAAACAGCAGCGACTAATGTCAGCAGATCACCCTTGATCGTTGGGCCAAAGCCTAAATTCGTGAAATCGATCGTAAGCAGGGCAATGCCGATAAAGGTCATAACGGCCGCGATGATATTGTAGTTGTCCGGTTTCTTGCGCGTCATAAAATAGGCGAGCAGGGGGACGATTATGACATAAGTCGCGGTTAAGAAAGCATTGTTACTCGCCGTGGTGTACTGCAGCCCGATCGTTTGCAGAATATAGCTGAAAAAAAGCGCGATGCCGATAATGATGCCCGCCTTCAGTTGAGGCCGGTTATTCAGCAGCCTTTTTCGGAACGGAATGAGCAGGACGATTGAGGCGATGATGAACCGGATGGCGATGAGTTGCATCGGGCCCATCCCGCCATTGAGCAGAACTTTATTGCCGACAAAACCGCTTCCCCAGATGATGGTGGCCAACAGCATCGCGCCGTCGGCCAAAAGTGCTTGTTTTTTATTTTTTTCCATAGCATTGACCTCTGAAGATGTATAAATATTCACATATTCTATATGAAATGCGCGGTAAATGCAAGAAAAATCGTAAAAAGGATGCTTATGTGATAAATTTTGTGAATTTAGCGTAACCGGCATCGCTCATTTCGTTTAAAGGGATGAAGTCCAGTACAGCGCTGTTGATGCAAAAGCGTCTGCCCCCCATTTCCGGCGGTCCGTCGTCAAAGACGTGTCCGAGATGGATATCGGAGACACGGCTGCGCACTTCAACGCGATGCATATGAAACGAGTCGTCTTCAAGGTATCGGACCACATCCGGTGCGATCGGCTTTGAAAAGGCAGGCCAGCCGCAACCCGCATCGAACTTGTCCGCCGATAAGAAGAGTGGTTCGCCGGAAGTTTTATCCACATACAGCCCTTTTTCAAAATAGTCGTCATAGGCGTTTTGAAAAGGCGGTTCCGTGCCGCAGGAAAACGCGATATATTTTTCCGACTCCGTCAACACGGATTCCGCTTTTTCGCGGTCGAATTCATAGAAGTAAGGGTCGACGATATACTGCTTGACGTCGATGATCGTTTGGTAGTCGATGTGACAGTATCCGGTGGGGTTTGCATCCAAATAACGCTGATGGTAGTCTTCCGCTGTATAATAATTGTCCAATGGCAAATTTTCCGTAACGGTGGGGTCGCGGTATGCAGCCCTGATCTCGTCGGTAACGAGTGAGATGATAGCTTTATCGGCCGTGTCGGTATAATAAATACCGGTGCGGTATTGCTCGCCGACATCGTAGCCTTGCCGGTTTTCCGTCGTCGGGTCAATGATTTTAAAAAACAGTTCCAGCAGATAACGCAGGGTGATGACGGACGGGTCATAGACGACTTTGACGGCTTCTGCATGTCCTGTGTAGCTGAAGCAGACTTCCTCATACGTTGGATTTTCAGTCGTACCGTTTGCATATCCGGTCTCCGTCTCAAGGACGCCAAAAATATTTTTCACATAGGATTCGACGCCCCAGAAGCATCCGCCGGCTAAATAGATTTCTTTTTTCGGTTGCATAAAAACACCTCTTTGTAGCAGTTTTATTTTATTATACTATATATTATAAGATTATCATGGACCCAAATTCGTTAAAATATGAAAGAATATCGCAAATCATTTAAATTAATGAAGTACATAAAGTCGTTTTGTCCAGCTCAATTTTCCATAGGATTTCTTTAGGGAATATGGTATAATTAAAAATCGCAAGATATTTACAATGTTTTGAGGTGCAAAGTATGTATAATAAAGCGGTTTCCAGAAAAATGGTGATGACGATGATCTTGTTTATCGTGCTGGCCGTTATGATCGGCGTACTCGTCATCTATACGGTATTGCGGAATGTGCAGGCGGCAGACGGCAATGCAATCCAGCTTGACGAAGCGCATATGCGCGTATTTGAAGATGCCGGATTCGTCCTTGCAGGCGAGCAAGGGGACAGCCTGATGAAGGAAGACGAAAAGATGTCGATCGGCGTATTTCTGAATGGAACGAAAGAGAAAGAGTATCCTTATGCGAATATCTTGATTCTTGGAGACGGTGAGGAAATATTGAGTGAGGAAATCCTCTATAATGCACAGGACGATACGCTGACATACACTATTATGGAAAGTGCGCAGTTAAAGACGATGGAGTTGAACGCGAAAACGCTGCGTGTGAATAATTTTGATATCTCCGAGTTGGAAATGCCGGGGGATGTGGAAGAAGACGATGAGAATAATGAGGCAGGACAGGAAAATGGGGATGATGCGGCACAGGCAGAGAAGGATGAGGCAGGCGGAGATGACCAGGGTGAGCCTGATCCAGGCACAGAAGAAGGAACGACACTGAATGAAGCGGAACAGAAGGAAGCGATGAAAGACCGCCTGTCGCTGAATATGGTCTCTTTTTACGCGACCTTTGGATTCAGTATAGAAAATATGCTGGGCCAGGATACGCCTGAGTATGTATTGGAGGCTGAAGAAAAGAAAAGTTTTGGTTATCAGCTCATAGAAGCGAAGTGTGAAGCGGGTGAAAATGCAGGGGAGTTTGTCTATGCTTCCGAAGATGGCAACCGGGATATCCTGCTTCATCCGTTTACAGATCCTTCGGATGAGAGCGATTCGCCGCACTTGACTGTGACGAACAAGAACACGGATGTGACGTCGACGATCGATGCGATGAAGAACACATTGCGTTGTACCTATTATGAAGGCGTCGTACAATATTACATCGCTTATGACTTTACGACATCGACGTTATTGTTGATTCGTCAGAACGGCAATGATATTACCGGCAGTTATAAAGAAACGGCAACCTTAAGAGAGCAGATGCGCACGACGTATCAGTCGGAAGAAGAATACGTGCGCTCGATCTTTGGCTTTGGCAGCGATATGTTGCTGCGCAGCAGCGACCCTGTAGATTTTGCGGCGCTGCAGGCGGAAATTGATGCAGAAAAACAATTGGAGGAAGTGCCGGAGGGTGAGGATGGCGAAAATGGAGAGAACGGTGAGGACGGTGCTGAAGATGGTGAAAATGATGACGGCGGTACGGTGGAGTAGCAGTTTTGGAATGTATTACTTCGGTTAAGAATGACAGAGTAAGATTTCTCGCAAAGTTGAAAGAAAAGAAATTTCGCGAGGAAAACGGGCTGTATCTTATTGAAGGGGTCAAGATCATTCGGGAAGCCGTCGATGCCGGAGAGAAAATCGTCTGGCTCGTCTGTGACGACAGACAAAAGGCGATGTTGGATGAGATTAAAGCGAAGCATAAAATGTTCGTCCGGCCACATGTGCTGGCGCATATATCGAATCTGAAAAGTCCGCCCGGAATTCTGGCAGCTGTGCAAATGCGTAAGAATCCGACAGAGGATATGCGCGGTTTATGGGTGCTTTTAGACGGCGTTGCAGATCCGGCCAACGCGGCGTCGATTGTGCGCAGCGCGGATGCAGCGGGGTTTGCAGGCGTAATCTTTGCCGATGGCGTCGATATTTACAACGAAAAGTTTCTGCGCGCCGCAATGGGCAGTAATTATCATATCACATTGTCGGTTGCAGGCGATAAGATTGCTGATATCCGCTGCCTGAAAGAAAAGGGGTTTGCCTTCATAGCAGCCTGTGTGGCTGGCAGGGATGATATATCGACGACGGCAGAAAATGTTGTGCTGGTCGTCGGCAATGAGGCGAATGGGATCAGCGCAGCGGTACTCGATTTGTGTGATAAGCATGTGTCGATTCCGCTATACGGCAAAGCGGAGTCGTTGAATGCGGCTTGTGCCGCCAGTGTGCTGATGTATGCATTGCGCGGATTTGTTAAATAAATAACAATAAAGCAATAAAACAAAACGGGAAGTCGATGTAGACTTCCCGTTTTATTGATGTTCAAGAATCGTATCAAGCAGTGCCAGCACTTCTTCCTTGCCTGTGCCGTCGACGGCCGAGAAAATAATCGGCGGCCGCGTCAGGATTGCAAACGCTTCAGAAGACGATTTGTAATTCTTTTTGATGTCGTTGCGTTTCAGCTTATCTGCTTTCGTAAAGATGATGTAGGGAATAAGGCCGCGAAAACCAAGCCATTGATAAGTGGCCATATCGTTTTCTGTCGGTGGGTGGCGAAAGTCGATAAGCTGAATGACGGCGGCCGGTGAAGCGTGCCGGATGTAACGTTCGATAAGCTTTTTCCACTTTTCACGCTCCGCTTTGCTCGTTTTGGCATAACCGTACCCGGGCATATCGACGAGATAAAACGCTTCGTTGATCAGGTAGTAGTTCGCTGTTCGGGTCTTGCCGGGCGTCGAAGAGGTATGCGCCAGCTTTTTCATATTTGCCAGCGCGTTGATGAACGAAGACTTGCCGACGTTGCTTCGGCCAAGCAGTAAAATTTCTGCTTTACCGTCATCGATAAATTGCTCAGCCAATGCTGCGCTTTTCACGTAAGCCGCCTTTTTAATGACCATGTTTAAACTCCGAATACGACGTTGAATACTTCGTGAATCGTCTCCGCAAAGTGAATTTTCAAACTGTCTAAAATGCCTTGTGGGACGTCTTCGAGGTCTTTTTCGTTTTCTTTCGGCAGAATCACATCGGTAATCTTGGCGCGTGAAGCGGCCAGCAGTTTTTCACGCAATCCGCCGATAGGCAGCACGCGGCCGTTTAACGTGATCTCGCCGGTCATCGCAATGCGCTCGCTGACGCCGCGGTTCGTAAAGGCTGAAAGCACAGCCGTTGCGATCGTAATGCCTGCGGAAGGTCCGTCTTTGGGAATGGCGCCTTCCGGACAGTGGATGTGAATATCGCTTTTACGGAAAGTATCGTAGTCGATGTCGAATGATTCTGCATGGCTCTTTAAGTAGCTGACGGCTGCCTGGGCGGATTCTTTCATCACATCGCCCAATTGACCGGTGATTTGAATCTTGCCGCTGCCCTTCATCACGACGGCTTCGACCTTCATCGTATCGCCGCCGCTTTGCGTCCAGGCCAACCCGTTTACACTGCCGACAGTTCGTTTGTCCGCCATAACGTCGTAGCGGTGCTTGGGCCTCGATAAGTATTTTTCAACGTCTTCTTTTTCAATATGGACGCCCTGATAGTTGTTTTCAAGTAATTCGCGAGCTGTTTTGCGGCAGATTTTCGCGATCATCCGCTCAAGCTCACGCACGCCGGATTCCGCTGTGTAGCTGTTGATAATCTCGTAGACCGCTTCATCGGAAAGCGTCAGTTGACCTTGCCTGATGCCGTGCATTTCCATTTGCTTGTCCAATAGAAACTGGCGGGCAATATGGAACTTTTCTTCGGCGATGTAGCCGGTAAGCTCGATGGTTTCCATACGGTCTAACAAGGGTTCTGGAATCGTCGAGATGGTATTGGCCGTCGTAATAAACATCACCTTCGATAAGTCGAACGGCACTTCCAAGTAGTTGTCTGTAAAAGTCGTATTCTGTTCCGGGTCCAGCGCTTCTAAAAGTGCGCTTGCCGGGTCTCCGCGAAAGTCTTTCGAAAGCTTGTCAATCTCATCGAGCAGAAACAGCGGGTTGTTTGCGCCTGCCTGCTTTAAGTTCGCAATAATGCGCCCGGGCATCGCCCCGACATAAGTGCGCCGGTGGCCGCGAATTTCCGCTTCATCGCGAATACCGCCAAGGCTCATACGCACGTATTCACGCCCTGTAGCGCGGGCAATCGATTTGGCGATAGAGGTTTTGCCGACACCGGGCGGCCCTACAAGACAAATGATCGGGCTTTTTAGCGTATCAGTAAGTGTAATGACGGCAAGATATTCCAGGATGCGTTCTTTTACTTTGTCCATCCCATAGTGGTCTGCTTCGAGGATTTCTTTCGATTTGACAATATCCTTGTTTTCTTCGGTGCTCGTATTCCACGGCATCTCCAGTACAGTCTCGACGTACGACTGGATGACGCCGGCTTCGGCCGAGCCGATCGGAATGAAGTTTAGGCGTTTGATTTCCTTCTCGATCTTTTCCTTTGTATCGGCAGAAAGGTCCAATTGCTCAAGATTCTTTTTATATTCTTCAATAATACCGCCTTCGTCGTATTCGCCGAGCTCTTCCTGCAGGACTTTGATTTGTTCGTTGATAAAAGCGGCTTTCTGCATATCATCCAGACTTAAGCGCACCTTGCGCATAATTTTCAATTCCAGATTGATCAGATTTGTTTCTTTGGCAAGGCAGTCGATGACGAGCTGTAAGCGTTCATCCACCTCTTCAGTTGCCAAAAGTGCCTGCGCATCTTCATCTTCAAAAGAAATAGAGGCGCAGATCAAGTCGATAATTTCATGTGCATCCGTCATCTGAGCAAGCTTGTCGGGCAGCTCGCGCTGGCCGTTGTTTTTAATCTGCATATATTCGCCAAATAATTTTTTGGCGATGCGGATGTTGGCTAGGATTTCATCGTTTTCTATGTAACTGGTATTTAAGGAACGTACGGAAACTTCGAAGTAGGGTTCCAGTGATATGTAGCGTTGGATTTTGCCGCGCTCAATAATGTCGACCATAACACGCATCAAGTTGCCCTGCAGCTTTCCCATTTGTTTAACTTTTGCATAAACACCGTAAGGGCGTACATCTTCACTTGTCGGGTTGTCGAGCTGCATATCGTATTGCGCCGCTAAAAATATCATTCTGTCGGAATCCATCGCCTTTTCCAGGGCTCGTACCGATTTTTCGCGCGAGACATCGAAATAGGATTCCATACCGGGAGAGAAATTGATGCCGCGAATGCAGATTAACGGCAGCACATCTTCATATCTATTACCTGCTGTATGCTTTGGTGTGGTCTGTTTGTTTAAGAAGTTAAATACTTTCACATCTGTTTCCTTTTAGACTATTTTATATGCTACTGTATTATACCAGACGCAACAGAAAAAACAATATGCAAAAAATAGTAGTTGCCGAATCGGCGAGTTGGAAACGCGTTTATAAAGCGATGGCAATTTTTTCTGTTTAACGGTATAATAAAAATAATAAGATGATTTAAAAATAAAAAATGAAATAAGTGGAGGTATAAAATGGAAAATGTTATTTGGTATGGACAGGGCTCTCTGAGAATTGAGACAGGGACAAAAGTCGTCTATATCGATCCGTTATGGATAGAAGAAGACAGGCATGATGCAGATGTTATTTTAATCACACATTATCACTTCGATCATTTATCCGAAGAAGACATTGCCAAAGTTCTTAAAAAAGAGAAGACGATCTTTGGTGCGCCGGAAAACTGTGTGGAGCAGATTAAGAAGAGCTTTCAGAACGAAATCATCGTCATCAAGCCGGGAGAAAAGCATTTTATTAACGAAGTCAATATCCAGGCGATCGCAGCTTACAATATCCGCAAAGTAGAGTGTCATCCGAAAGAAAACGAGTGGCTGGGCTATATTGTCGAGACGAGGCAGGGCAAATATTATTATGCCGGCGATACGGAAAGGATTCCGGAAATGGATGGACTTGAAGCCGATGTCGCTTTCGTGCCGTTAGGACAAACTTATACGTTTGACAGTGTTCAGGAAGCCGTAGACGCCGTTAAGGCGACGACGGCTAAAGTTGCGGTGCCGGTGCATTGGGGGGAGTATGAAGGGACGTCGAACGATGTTCATATTTTCAAGATGCTGCTGTATCCCGACGTTGAGGTCGCTGAACTGAAAAGGATGAAATAGCGCGATGCACCTGTTTTTAAAAGCGTGTTTGGAGCAATTAAATATTACGGCAGATAAGAGCCAATTGGACAAATGGATGAAGTTTATGGCGCTGGTGTTAGAGGCCAATCAACGCCAGAATTTGACGGCAATCACTGATGAGAAAGAGTTTGTAATCAAGCATATTGCAGACTCTTTGTCTGCCTCTGTGGCCATTGCGTCCGGGCCGGCGCGTATTATGGATGTCGGCGCCGGGGCGGGTTTTCCTTCCGTGCCGTTGTGTATCTTATATCCCGAGAAGACTTTTACGATTCTGGATGCGACGCAAAAGAAGGCGGCTTTTATTCGCAGGGTGCTTGAGGAGCTGGAAATTGAAAATGCCGTTGCCGTCAGCGGGCGCGCCGAGGAGCTCGGCCGGGCGGCACAGTGGCGTGAGCAGTTTGACTATGCGTTGGCGCGCGCAGTAGCGCCGATGCCGGTGCTGGCAGAATTATGCCTGCCCTTTGTGAAGGTGAATGGTTGTTTTATTGCGCTGAAAGGCGCCGATGAAGATGCTGAAGCGGTGCCATATGAAAAGCTGGGCGGCAGGTTTGAAGAATGTACAGAGCTTACATTGCCGGAGTCGGATTATCAGAGGCGAATCGTCGTTGTCAGGAAGGTCAAACAGACCTCCAAAGCATACCCGCGTTTGTATGCGCAGATCAAACGACAACCAATATAGGCCAGAAGATGCAGCGACCGTTAAAGCAGCGGAATTGACAAGAATGTGAGAGCGTGGCGAAATCAGGAATTGTATCATCGATAGCCCATCGGCTTTTGACGGTGCGATCAGTCAGGAATCCGCGAACCACAAAGGGCTTCAGGAGCCCCCATATCGAATACGTGGGCGATGTATCCGGTGGCAGGCGTTATCATCGGTGTCAAAGTGCTGATTGTGCTAAAATGCCGTGTAGATGCGCCGATCAGCAAGTTGTATTTCATTGCGGAGCTCCCTCTCATTGCTGATTTTCAGAGTAAAAATTAGACGGTGTAACAATGCTGAATGAAAAATACTCCGAATTTAATTATCACCGGAACGCTTTTGTGTAAAAAATGGTATATTACAGGAATAGCGGCACAGAATATTTTAAGTCTTTCTTTTTTTTTAGAATTATGTTACAATAAATGAAATGTTGTGTACGTAAGTGAAAAAAATAACAATCTTTTTTATGAAATAGGCACTTTTTGTCTCTATGCCTTATTTTTGTGTGCAGGAAAGTCAGGTGGAAAGTTGAGAATTATGGCATTGGATATTGGGGATAAGCGTGTGGGAGTGGCAGTAAGCGATGAATATGAGAATATCGCACAGCCGCTGCTCGTTTTTAACCGTGCCGGAAATGAGAAAGACCTGGCGCAGATCAGGCAGTTGATCGAAAAGAATAATGTAAAATATCTTATTATTGGCAAGCCGATCAATATGGACGGTTCGGTGGGTGCGCGCGCAAAGAAAACGGAGCAATTTTATAACTATATCAGAAAACGAATCGATATTGACAGCGAGATGTTTGACGAGCGTTTCACAACGGTGTTGGCGCAGCAGGTTTTGCTT
Source organism: uncultured Eubacteriaceae bacterium (assembly GCA_937914785.1). Lineage (GTDB taxonomy): Bacteria > Bacillota > Clostridia > Eubacteriales > UBA1433 > CALGIV01. The sequence goes on from CALGIV010000200.1 coordinate 13,155, forward strand.
GAAGGTGATGTATCCCGCGCGAAGAGAAAACAAGTCGTCGATAAGCTTGCGGCACAGCAGATTTTGTATACATATCTGGAAAAGAAAAAGAAAGGAACAGATAATGGAAGATGAACAAATTATTGTTTTGATCAATGAAGATGGTCAGGAAGAGCGTTTTGTGCTCATTGAATATTTTGACGTAGACGGAGAAGATTACATTATCGCGCAGGAAGAGCGCGAAGATGGTTTCGATGTGATTTTTCGCGTAGAGGAAGAAGGCGGGGAAGAAGTTTTGGTACGTGTCGAAGATGATACGGAATTAAAGAGGGTTGAAACCGCATATTATGAATTAGAAGAAGGGGAAGAAGAGTAAGGGTTATGGCAGCTAAGAAAGCAGCAGCAAAGCAAGTGACAAATGAAAATGGCAATTTAAAGATTATACCGCTGGGCGGTATGGGTGAAGTCGGCAAAAATATGACGATATTTGAGTACAGGAACGAAATTATTATCGTGGATTGCGGGATGGCGTTCCCGGAAGACGATATGTATGGCATCGATGCCGTAATACCGGACTTTACCTATCTTTTGGACAATACAAAAAAGGTGCGGAGTGTTTTTATTACACACGGACACGAAGACCATATCGGCGCGATCAGCTACCTGTTGAGCAGGATTGACGTACCGGTATACGGGACGAAGTTTGCGCTCGGATTGATAAAGCGTAAAATGGAAGAGCGTATGGTGGACAAGACACACTTGCTCCATCCTGTTTCCGTAGGGGACGATATCAAGGTGGGCAAATTTGAAGTGGAGTTTATTAAAAACAACCACTCAATTGCCGACAGCTGTGCGTTGTATATTCGATGCGGCGGAATGAAAGTCATCCACACGGGCGACTTTAAGATAGACTACACGCCGATTGACGGGGTGATTATGGACTTGCAGCGCATTGCGGAGATCGGCGGACAGGGTGTGGATCTTTTGATGAGCGACAGTACGAATGCCGAGTCGCTCGGCAATTCGACGAGTGAAAAAGTGGTCGGCGATACGCTCACGGAATTGTTCCGCGGATGTAAAAGCCGTATCATCATCGCGGCGTTTGCTTCTCACATCCACCGTACGCAGCAAATTATGAACGCGGCGGCCGCGAACAATCGCAAGGTTGCTTTATCCGGGCGCAGTATGGTCAATATCATCGGTGTAGCGATGGAACTCGGCTACTTGAAGGTGCCTAATGATCTGCTTATCGATATTAAGGATGTTAAAAATTATAAAGATAATAAGGTTTTGATTTTGACGACGGGCTCACAGGGGGAGCCGATGTCGGCGCTGACGCGTATGGCGGCAGGCGAACACAAGCAGATCAGCATTAAGGAAGGCGATATGGTAATCCTCTCGGCCAATCCGATCCCCGGCAACGAGAAGATGGTCATCGACGTCGTAAACAACCTGTTTGCACAGGGCGCACAGGTGATTTATTCGGCGAACACGAAGAACATCCACTCCTCCGGTCATGCGAGTCAGGAGGAGCTGAAGCTGATGTTCACTCTGGTCAGGCCAAAGTTTTTCATTCCCGTTCACGGCGAGGTTAAAATGCTGATCAAGCATGCCGAAATTGCAAAAGACATGGGGGTTAAGGCATCCAACGTCTTTATTCTGCAAAATGGCGATGTTTTTGAAATGAACAGGCGCGAAGCGCGAAATGAATATAAAATTCAGGCCGGCAACACGCTTGTCGACGGTCTGGGCGTCGGCGATATCGGCAACATCGTCCTGCGCGAGAGGCGCACGTTAAGTCAGTACGGCATCTTTATCATCGTGGTTGCGATGGATAGAAACAAGCTTATCAGCGGGCCGGATATCATCTCGCGCGGATTCGTCTATATGCGCGAATCGTCGGATTTGATCGATGACGCGACAAAATTGGCGAAAGATGTGATTTTAAAGTGCGCTGAGCAAAACGTGAAAGACTGGATGGATATCAAGAACCGCTTAAAAGATGTGATGAGCAGCTTTTTATACGAACGCACGGGCAGAAATCCCATTATTCTGCCGATTATCGTCAGTGCGTCGTCAAACGATAAATAGGAGGTCAAACGCGATGTATGTGTATGACAAAGCGAACGAATTGGCTCGGGCGATAAAGGAATCGGGCGAGTACAAGGAGATGGTGCAGGCTAAAGAGACGCTTGCACAAAAACAGGAACACGTCGATATGATCAAGGATTTTATGAAAATTCAGATGAATATTCAAACGATGAATATGTTGAATCAGGAAGTCAACGATGAGCTCAAGGAATCTTTTAATCTGCTGTATACGTCGATGATGAATATCGAGGCCTGCAGAAAATTTTTAGAAGCACAAAATACGTTCGGCAGGCTGGTGCAGGATATTTATAAGATTATCGGTGATGCCTGCAATGTGATGGATGAGCTTTTGGAAGATATGATGCCGGAAGCATAGCGGTTCTTAACCGGCCCTGCGGCCGGTTTTTTTATTGCTTTTTCTGTCGAATAAAGATAAAATATGTCGTAAGGCAGGAATTGGCATGGAAAGGAAAAGAACGGATGAAACGGCCGTTGCTCATTTTGGCGCTCACTGCAGTATGCGCTGTCGTATTTTGTCGAACATTCAATTCCGTTATCGCCGCCGCAGCAGTGGCGGCGGGAATCTGTATTGCGATACTGCTGTGTCTGCATAAAAAGGCAAGGGTTTATATAGTCGGCCTGATCGTAGTGGTTGCTGTGGGTTTTGCGTGGTATGCCGATACGCTTTTGCAGCGGCCGGCGCCATTGAAGGCCTATGAAGAAACGACGGTGAATATGTATATTCAGGTTTTATCACCGCCGGTTGAACGCGCAGATCGCCTGTCGTTTACCGCTGTTGTAAAAGCGGTGGATGATGGCAGCGGCTTGGTGGCGGCGGGTGATGCACGCATCCAACTGACGCTTTATGGCGATGGGCCTGTGCTTAAAGCCGGTGATCAATTGCGCGTGCGCGGAAAAATAAAAGAACCGCCGCGGGCACAGCAAAAAGGGGCATTCGATTATAACCTTTACTTGCGCTCAAAGAGAATTTATTCCGTTGCAAATGTTTCAGCTTCGAGTGTCGTTTACGCCGGAGAAGGCGATTTGCCGTTTTTTATGGATGATATCTACCGGTTGCGCACGTCTGCGCAGGAGGCTTTTTCACGGTATGCCAGCGAGGAGGCCACCCAGCTCATCGGCGGCATTCTTTGGGGCGACAAATCACTTGAGGGTGAACTGAAAGAAAATATTACAGCGTCAGGCGCCGCGCATATTTTCGCGGTAAGCGGGCTGCACATTTGGTTTTTATACGGTTTGATCGATGTGATTTTCAGGAAACTAAGGGTAAAAGAACCTTACGCGACCATATGTGTCCTGCTTATTTTGCTGCTGTATGGCGCGATGGCGAGTTTTACCCCATCCGTAGTGCGCGCGTTGATTATGCTGGCAGTCCTGCGCGTAGCAAAGTTGACCAGGCGTGTTTACGATCCGCTGTCGGCCCTTTGTTTCGCTTCTTTGATCGTAATGATGTTCAATCCCCTGATGATATTTACGGCATCCTTTCAGCTGTCTTTTGTGGCGGTGCTTGGCATTATTTTCTTTGCCAATGTCGTGCAGCGCAAAATTGCGCTGCCGTTTCGGCCGCTGCGCAGGATCATCCAGATGATGGCATTGTCGTTTTGTATCCAGTTGGCGCTTTTGCCGGTATTAACCCATCATTTCTCGACAGTCTCTCTAATCGCCATCTTTTCAAATGTGATCTTAATTCCGCTTGCCAGCCTGATTCTTTATTCCTCTGTGATAGGTTTGGCGGTCTCTTTGTTTCCGCCGGTGGCAACACTTTATTTTTATATCCTCGAATGGGAAGTCTCTTTACTGAATATGGTGGCAAAACTCTTCGCGCAAACGCCTTATGCAACCATTGTTTTGCCAAAGATGAATGTTGCGGAGGCGGCACTGTATTATATCGTTCTTTTTGCCATATTTGGTTATTATAATCTAAAAAAGCGTACAACGCGTATGACATTAGTTGTTGGTGTTGCCATCTGTATTTTGGCAAGTGCAGCAATCCGTTTGTCGGGAGTGTCTTTTTAAGAAAAAAAGAATTGTTATTTAAGATAAATATTTTAATCATATTATTGTTGCGTTTGTTTACAGGAGTGTTGTCTGCGATGAATGGAGTATTTTGTATGGAGCCGTAGTTTGTATCAAATGATGGATCGGTTGGTTGGCGGTACGATAAGATGTTGTCCTTTTTGTGATATTCGGTTATTATTAAAGAGAAGAGATGCGGTGTGTGTGGCTGATACTTTCAGCATAAAAACACGATTTGTTGTAAATCGATCGATTAGGGAAAAATTTTTAAGCAGGTGAAAAATTGTCAAAGGCATATTCATATCAGCAACTTAATAAACTAAAGGCCGTATTGTCGGAATGTGCCATAATGATTTGCGGCAAGGATGGCTTTCTGGCTGAAGAGGAAATTGCAAAAGTGTTGCAAAATGAACTGCGCAAAGATTTTATGGCGCTGAACATCAATCGCCTTGACGGTAAAAAACTGCAATCGGATGAGATCATTCAAGTCTGTGAACAACTGCCTGTTTTCGACGAGTGCCGTGCAGTCCTGATCAATGAGCTGGATTTATTTCAACGCAAGGGAAAAGCAGACAAAGAGATACAAAAGCTGACGCGCTACCTGAGTGAAAAGCCGGACTATCTGCGCATCGTGTTTATTAGCGAGGAAATGCCCTATTGGTATAATGAATTGTACGCGTTTTTAAAAAAGAATGGCGCGATATTTGAGTTAAACGGCGCGGGGCCGGGTGGCGCGATGTTGGGGTGGTTGATGAAGAAAGCGCAGAAAAATGCGCTGATGCTTGATAAGGAGCAAGGTGAAAGTCTGCTGTTGCGGTGCGGCTATTATGAAGAGGACGGTGGGCCTGGCGCACGCAGTATAAGAAACGAATTGCTTAAGCTTGCCGCTTATGTTCAGGACGGCGCTTTGGTAACAGAGGCAGACATTAAGGCGGTCATTACGCCTTATGAGAGTGATAGTGTCGATCAGTTCATTTCGGCGTTAAATAAGCGCAATAGCGGTCAGGCGCAGGAGATTCTTTTGGCCGCCTTGAGAAACGGCGTGTATCCGACGGTGCTGTCTTCCGCTATGGTTCGTAACTTTTCGGCAATGTTGCTCTATCGACAGTACGCACAACAGGGTAAGCGGATGAATGCATGGGATTTGATGGCGCGTATTAAGAAGTTGAAAAGCATTTCTTTTCTTCGAAAAGACAATGCGGAAGAGATTATCCGCTGTGCGAAGCAGTTTAAAATGAATCGCATTAAAAACATCATCATCTTGTGTGCAAAATATGACAATGCGCTCAAGGCGGGTGAAATGGATGCCAAAGCGGGCTTGGAGCGGATGATATATTATATCTGCGACACTGGCGCTTGACGTGCGGCATAGAATATGATATAACGATCGTAGAAATGAATATCTTGCTGGGGGAGCATAGGCTGAGAAAAATACCCTTAAACCTGATCCGGGTAATGCCGGCGTAGGAAAGCGCGCAGTGAAAGTGCATCGTCTTTTAATATGCTTCCTTTGAATAAAAGGAGGTTTTTTTATGCAAGAATTTTTTGAGTCTATTTGGGGGAAGTTGGCGAGTGCTGCCGTCATTATCATTATATTGGCGGTGATTATGGTAGCCAATAAAGGGAAAGGTAAAAAGAACAATGTCAAGGCAATGACTTATTCTGCCATTGCGATTGCGATTGCCTTTGTGCTGAATACGTTTGTTGTGCTCAGAATGCCACAGGCCGGCAGCGTGACGCTCTTTTCTATGCTGGTAATCGTGCTCATCGGCTATTGGTTCGGGCCGACGACGGGTATTATGGCCGGGATGGCGTTCGGGATTTTGGATATGCTGTATGCGCCGTATGTCGTGCATCCGATCCAATTTTTGATCGACTATCCGCTGGCGTTTGGTATGCTGGGTCTTTCGGGGTTTTTCCGCGATAAAAAATACGGCTTGCAGTTTGGCTACTTGGTGGCGGTATTTGCGCGGTATTTGTGTCACGTACTCGGCGGAATAATCTTCTTTGCGGAGTATGCGGGTGATTCAAATGTCATCGCCTATTCGCTCATCTACAATTCGACATATCTTGGTATTGAAGCGGCCATAACATTCGTCTTGTTGTGGATTCCCGCAGTTCGCAGGGCGCTTGAGCGCATCAAGGTTAATATCTGAGTGATGCAAAAAAGCTGTGTAAGATGCATTGACAAATATTTCTAAGGCCGTATAATTGAATCAAGTGACATACTGTTGAACTGGGGGGAGCTATGAATAAGGTATGTTTGAACTGCGGCGCGGGAGTGCGTGAGGATGAGCAATTTTGCAAACAATGTGGTCGGGAAGCAATCGATTTGATTGAGCCGTTGGAAGAAATTATCATCGAAGAAGTGGGGAATTCAACTGTGGTAGTTCGGACAACAGAAACTGCCGATGAGGTAATTGAATTGAAAACGTCAAAACCGAAAAAGCGGTCAAAAAAAAGAGCAGGAGATGCAAAGGCTATTCGTATGTCAGGATGGTTCTGGACTTTATTTATCCTGTTCATTCCTGTGGTAAATTTGATTTGTCTGTTCGTGTGGGCGTTTGGCAGAAGGACAAACCGCAATCGTGCGGGCTTTGCGCGGGCGGTATTGCTCTGGATCGTGTTATTGGTTGCAATTCTTTTGCTCATCGATAATTTTCTGCTTCAAAATGCAGTCTGGTATTATTGCAGAGATATTTGTCTGGGCTGGTATGAGTCTGTTAAAGCGTTGTTTTAACTGAAGAATGTTGCGATGAAACAAGTAAGTGGGGATAGGTAGTGAAAGCGAAAATAAAAGCCTTGTTCAATGTTGCGTTGAATAAGGCTTTTATTTTGTAAAAATTTGCAGTAACTTTATGTTATGCTGAGTTTGAAATCCTATATTCAAAACTAATTTACCTGCTATGCCAGAAATAAATATATAGTTATTTCTTCTTCTATGTTTATACTTCCAGTTCTTTTGCGCTTTTCAGCTGTTGGAAAAGTGCGAAGAAGGTGGTGAATAAACAATCAAGAAAAACCAAACATTAAGCTGATAACATCACAATTACAACCGTATTTCCAAAGTTCCGCATAATAAAAAAGCAGGCATAAAGAAACATGTCTGCTTTTTAAAATAACTATTTTAAGTGATTCTTCTATCAAAGCTCATCATCTGCACAAATATACTGCGCGTAAGAACAAAGGATATTCACAGTGCCATCGACGCCCATCGTTGAAGAGTTGATCATCAAATCAAAACTTTCCTTTTGCCCATATTTCTCACCTGTAAAGTTTCGATAGTAATTTGAGCGGCCTTTGTCTACTTGATTTAACATCTTCTTCGCCTCGTCTTTGTCAAGGCCGTAATCTTGAATCGCACGCTTAAGCCGCTGTTCCTCCTCGCCATAAACAAATACGTGGACGGTATTCGGCCGGTCGCGCAAAATGTAGTTGCCGCAGCGGCCCACGATAATACAATTGCCCTTTTGAGCAAGTTCCTTTATTACCCGAGATTGCGCATGAAATGTGCTGTGTACGGGGTTGTACTGTGTAAAAGAGCCTGTTTGCACATAGTCGGTCATTGCCAGATTGAAGAAAAACTGATTTTGACTGCCTGCTTCCGCCCGTTGGATATATTCCGGTGCCAGTCCGCTTTCTTCCGCGGCCTTTTCAATAATGGCTTTGTCGTAGCAGGGAATATGAAGCGCTCGCGAGAGGAGAACGCCAACTTGCCTTCCGCCGCTGCCGAATTGTCTGCTGATGGTAATAACCAGTTGATTGCTCATTTGAAGATACCTCCAGAATTATGAGATTCCGTTATGATTTTGCATCGAATGATGGTAAGCCTTCATCTCGTCGATATAGTGCTGGGCAACGCTGCATTGCCCAATCAGCGCACGGCTTATACGGTCGGCAGCATGAAAATCGCTGCCGCCGGTAACAAAGAGGCTGCGCTCTTTGGCGAGTTTGAGATAATCCTGAATGCACGGCGTATTCAACGGGTGATAGACTTCAATGCCCTGTAAGCCCTTATTCAAGATATGGATGACGTCACTTTGATGATAGATGCTGTTGGGGTGCGCCAAAACACTGATGCCACCGAGTTGGCCGATGAGCCTGACGGTCTGTTCGATGGACATTTTATTGCGCGGTACGTAAGTCTTACAGCCACGGCTTAGATATGTCCTGAAAGCGGCGCGTATTGAAGGCGCATATCCCTTTTGAACGAGTACGCCGGCGATATGAGGCCGGCCTACGACACCTGTTTTTGAAAGGGTGTACACTTCCTGCTCCGTTATGGGCATATGATCTTTATTTAATCGTTCCAGGATGGCGCTTAGCTGCCGTTTGCGTTCCGACAGCATTTTTTCCTCCGCTTCGTACAGCAGCGGATTTTCACAGTCGATAAAATAACCGAGGATATGCACTTCTTCCCCGAAGTAGTCACAACTGAATTCAATGCCGGAGATGATGTCGAGGGTCGTATCTTTTTCCTTTAGCGCGATGCGGCTGCCGGCCGCCGTGTCGTGGTCTGTAATGGCAATAGTTTTTAAATGAGGGATTTTTTGCGCAACTTGAATAACCTCGGTGACAGATAGTGCACCGTCAGACTGTTCCGTATGAATGTGCATGTCTGCGATTGCCTGCTGTGTCATCGTCGAGTTCTCCTATAAGTGCACTTCGTCGATTCCGTCTCCGGTCAACATAACGAGGGAACGGATGCCTGCTTTTTTTAAGATCTGTTCCGCCTCTTCGAAATAAAATGCGATGTTTTCGGCTAAGTGTGCATCCGAATTCAGCATCAGCGGAATGCGGCTGTCACGCAGCATTTCAAGAATCTCATTGGACGGATACAGGCAGTTTTGGCCGTAACGCGCAACGCCGCCGGTGTTGATTTCGACGATGCTGTCGGTCTGTTTGATTTTGTGGATACAGTCAGAGACAGTATCCAAATACCATAGCTCTTTATCGTTAAAGTAGCGGTTGTTGCCATTGTTTTTTTTGATTAAGTCAATGTGCCCCACGATCGTCGGGTTTTGTGCAAGGGTCTCGTCACCGAGCATTTGATAATACCGTTGGACAACCTTTTGAATGCCGCCGGGCTCGTGTGCAAGGATGTAATCCATCTCTTTCGTCGTAAAATCGATCGCTCGCATATGTTCGTCTTTATCCAGTGCGTGTACGGAGAGGATATAATAATCGAGTTCGCTCGTTGGGATAACTTCGGCAAAACCGGTATCTTCATAACAGTCGTATTCCAACCCCAGGAGAATATCGATTTTACCAGCATATTTTTCTTTCAGAGCGAGAACCTCGCGCCGGTAAAGTGGAAAAGCGTCTTTGGCCATCGTCGAATCCCGATCGTACTTTGCGGGGACCGGTGCGTGGGAAGAAAAGCCCAAGTGCGTAAAGCCCTGGTTCAATGCGGCGCACACCATTTCTTCAAGTGTGCTTTTGCCGTCACAGTGTGTAGAATGTACATGATAAGACGATCTGGTTTTCATTTCAGCCTCATTACTTTAAATTAAGATATATTAATTATACAGCGAAAAATTAAAAATAACAACGGGAAATTCAACTCCAGTATTTGCGGTCCAGGCTGCGGT
>CALGIV010000201.1 GCA_937914785.1 uncultured Eubacteriaceae bacterium
GCCTTTTCTTCTATGTTTTATTTCCAACACTCATTGCGCTTTTCCTGCAGGTGAAAAGCGCGCAAAACCCCGCGGCAGTTAAAATTCAAAGGGGGAGTTCGCTGCTCAAGCAGAAGAAAGCCGTCGCCCGACGACAAGGCACGGCCTTCGGTGGGCCGTACCGCCTCACTGAACTTGGCCGTGTATGGATCGGCCAAGTTCCCGTCTGTCTTCCTGTGATCCTTCAATATCTATTCCGTATTTCCCTTTGAATTCTAAAGGCCGAAAAGGGCAAGGGATTGTATGTTAAATATGGATTTAAAGCGAATAATTAAATCTGGTAAAAGTTTATAATCTTGTACACCGACACGATCTCTCTAACTTGAAAGACTTGACATTGCGCACAATGCAACAACCTTGTAATGAGACCTTAAAGTTTTACATTCAAAACTAAACTATTCTCAAAATAAACATTCAATCAATAACAATGAAACTTGATTAGGACCCCAGAGGAATACCTGAAAGAAACCGGCTTTGAAAAAGCAGGGATGTTTTTTACAGCATATTGAAAGCTTAAAGGAAGCGGGACGGAAAATTGGCCGACACACGCACGGCCAATTTTAGCTTTGCGCCGCAGCCCATCCAAAGGCTGCGGCTTGCGAAGCGACGGATGGCTTCCGTTTAAGCAACAATAATCCCCTGCTTTTTCATCTGCCGGCGGCTTTTTGCCGCGCTTTTCAGCGGCTGGAAAAGCGCGAACTATTCAAAGAATAAACAATAAAGAAAAGCCAAATATCAAACTGACAACATCACATTTATCACAATGACCTCAAAGCCATACTTTATATTCGGTATAACACTAAATACCGTTTTCTGCCGTAAGGCCACGCTTTGACCTGCATCCAGTAGTCAGCATACTTCTGCACGTATTCATCGCCAAGGTTTCGAAACACGCTACAGTACTCTGAAAATTTTCAGCAATGAATATTTAATAATCAAAAACAGGGCATTACGCCCTGTTTACTTTATATCGATATTTAACTTTCTACTCTGCAACAGCCGCCTGCAAAAGCTTCATCACCGTATCATTCACTGCAGCACTGCCGCCGAGAACGACCAGTCGTTCTGCCTTGCTCGCTTTGATGTAGTCTGTCGTCGTCTTCGGCACGGTGTTGATCTTGCCGTCTACGAGTAGTAACGGAGCGGTGTCTTTAGCTGCTGCCACGCCGCCGGTCAAGGCATCTGCGTAGTCCCAACCTGTTGCCGTGTAGACTGCTTCTGTTTCGGCAAAGAATTTTTTGCTGATTTCAATGCCTGTCAGATAGCGGTCGTCGCCGGCGAGACGTTCTGTTTTGCCGGGCAATTCTTTATAGACTGCTTCGCTGACTACGACGCTGCCACCCGCTACGTAGATGGTTTCCACGTCTTTTAGTTTTTCTGCTGTCGCTGCCGGAATTCCCTTGTCGACGAACAGGATTGGTGCGCCGTTTAATGCAGCCGCCGAGCCTGCACTTAAGGCATCCGGGTAGTTTAGCCCGCTTGCGATAAACACAGTGTCGTAGACTTTGCCGGTCACTTCAACGTACTCGTCTGCAATCAGCGCTGCCGTCTCATAACGGTCGTCACCGCCGAGGCGTTCGATTTCATAGCTTTTTTTCAACGTGTCTTCAATGCCTTTGCTGACTGCCGTCGTGCCGCCGAGTAAGTAGATTTTCTCCGCGCCGAGCTCTGCAATCTGTTTTAATGTCTCGTCGCTGATTTCGCCTGTTTTGCCGTTGATTAATAAGATCGGGCCATCTACCTCGTAGGCCAGGGGCACTGCCGCTAATGCGTCTGGATAGTTCAGTCCGTTGGCTATCAGTACGGTCTTTGAGCCGCCAGGAAATGTCCGCTTGCTGATCTCGTTCGCCGTCTCGTATCGGTCGTCGCCGGAAATGCGGCCATCACTCACTTGAGCTTTTATTACTACTTTTGCCGATGAATCGTATAATACAACTTCGCCATCTTTATATGCTACGCTAAATGGTGTCCCGGCCGGAGTATAAGTATAGACTGCCGCTTGGGGGGTAGTTTTCTGGGAATTTAAGCCATTATCTTCTGAAAGTAACACTCCCATTGGACCAACAAGCTTTTCGCTGCCGTTAACAACTGCCTTTTTCAAAGACACCGGTTTATAATAACCGCTTAAAACATCGATAACATCATCATTTCCTTCATAGAGAACCGCTATTGTTAATGCGCTCCCAACTTTACTGTCCGATTTACCGGTCGCTTCCATCGTTACATCGCTGTTACTGATGTTCAGCTTTGCACCAATAACCTCTTTCGCATCGTACGTACCCCAGAGCCAAGCTCCATAAAATCCTTTTGCGTTGACTATACTGTCTTTAATGAAGAGCTCTCCGTCATTTAATGAAATTGCAGCATTGGTTTCAGAAACGACATCCACCACTGAATTAAGGATTTTTATGTCACCACCGATCGTAGAAAGACCGCGTCCAGAGTTTATTTGCATTGTTATCGTAGCATCTTCAATTTCCAACATTCCTTCATTAACACTAATACCCTCTCTTGCTTCCGCTTTCAATGTGGATGACTTAACGCTCAAATTACCCTCATAAACAGTGATAACATCACCCATCTCGCTCTCAATATCCAACGTTATGTCTACAATCTCTAAATCAAGTGTTTCATCACCATAATACTCTTTCCATAATACCCCAATACCACCATCACTGCCCTTAAGCATCAGCGCGGCATCTGCGCCGATACCCATAATCTTCAACCCTTTACTGCCATTCAAAGCTTTAGGTGGCTCCCCAACGCTATCCTTATCTTCAAACTCGACGATGTTATTGCCCTTTACAATAACTGTCGCATCGCTGGGCAACTTAATCATCCCTTCAAGATGTGCATTCTCCAATGTCAAAGTTTTTGTGGCTGCCTTCCAGCCAATACTGCCGGCTCCCCAACTCTTATCCGTTGCCTGCTCTATCAAATCCAAATCACCGGTATAGACTGCCGGTTCTGCTGCCAATACCCCTGCCGGCAATAACACCGCCAGTAAAATAAGTATCAGCAGCATACTTAAAATCCGTTTGTTTTTCATACGACCTCCTGTTTTTTTAATTTTATACCGAATATTATACTAAAATTACAACAACAAGACAAGCCTCTTAAGTGCCATTCCGTGCAACTACTATCTGTTTTATTTCTTGTTAAACATTAAATTATTTTTAAAAAACAATATTTCTTCTAATAAAAAGAGCCTCTCAGCTCTTCTTATCTACTCTTCTTCAGGCGGTTCTATATCAA
>CALGIV010000202.1 GCA_937914785.1 uncultured Eubacteriaceae bacterium
GCAGCGTCGCATCGAAGAACACCTCATTATCCTTCGTACGCACGATGCGCATCAGACGGCGTTTATCTCCCTTTTCACGACACATAATACAACTTCTCACCGGCGTTTTTTTCATTCTTTAATGCTCCTGTTCCCCTTCCCCTTCGGCCAGACTGTTGATCTCCTCTACCAGACTGTCGATCAAATCCATTTCCCGCTGCCTTTCTTCGTCGATCAGCCTCGGCTGCGAATCAAACTCGCTCTTGCTTTTAATATCGACCTTCCAACCCGTTAACCTGGCCGCCAGGCGGGCATTCTGCCCCTCCTTGCCGATCGCCAGCGAGAGCTGGTCATCTTCGACGACGACAGAGGCAATTTTCGTCTCCTCGTCTACGTCTACGCGCAACACCGCAGCCGGTGAAAGCGCGCTTGAAATATAAACCTCAGGATTCTTATCCCATTTGATAACGTCTATTTTCTCTCCGTTTAACTCATTGACAATATTCTGCACGCGCATCCCTCTCGCGCCAACACAGGAGCCGACAGGATCGATGTTTTCATCCTCTGCATAAACCGAAACCTTTGCGCGCATACCCGGCTCACGCGAAATCGACTTAATTTCCACAGCGCCGGACAAAATTTCCGGCACTTCCAACTCAAACAAACGGCGCAAGAGGCCCGTATGCGTACGCGAAAGGATGATGTGCGGTCCTTTCGTCGTACGGCGCACTTCTGCAACGTAGACCTTAAGCCGCATTCCCTGATAATAATGTTCGCCTTTAATCTGATTTGCCGGATTTAAAACGCCGTCCGCTTTGCCCAAGTCGACAATAATATTATTATTGTGCTCCTTGCGTTGGATCAAGCCGGTCACCAACTCATCCTGTTTGGCAAAAAATTCGTCAAAGATAATATTGCGCTCGCTTTCCTTGATCTTTTGAATAACGAGCTGTTTGGCATTTTGTGCGGCAATGCGTCCAAAATCTTTCGGACTGATTTCTTCCTGCAGATAATCGCCAATTTGAATATCCGGATTGATTTGCTTCGCGCGGTCAATATGCACCTCGCTCGTCAATGGATGAGATTCGTCCACGACAAGCCGTGAAGCAAACACTTTCACATCGCCTGCCTCGCGGTCGATATAGATGTTGATTTCCTCATCCGAACCATAATGTTTTTTATAAGCTGAAATCAACGCAACTTCAATCGCGCCGATCAATTCTTCCTTATCAATGCCTTTTTCGCTTTGAATTTCTTCAAGTGCCTGCAAAAATTCTTTATTCATCGATTTCCTCCGTTAAACTTCCTCATCTAAAGTCGCTTTGCTAATCTTCTCCAGGGGGATTGAAAACTCTCCCGCCTCATCCGAAAATATCACGGACAAGCCCGCCTCATCCAGCCCTTTAATGACGGCTTTGAATTTCTTGCGGCCCTCTACATTCGTAAACAACGCGACAGCAGCCTGCCTGCCTTTGTATTTGTCGTATTCTTCCTTCTTGCGAATCGGTCGGTTGATGCCGGGCGAGGAGACTTCCAGATAATATTGCCCTTCAATAAAATCCTCCTCATCCAGCAGGGGATTGATCGCCCTGCTGAACGCTTCGCATTCCTGTGTTGATACGCCGTTTGGCGTATCGATATAAAAACGCAAAAAGCGCATCGCACCTTCTTTTACAAACTCTGTATGAATTATTTCGATGCCAAGCTCCGGCGCTATTTTCTCGCCCAGCGCTGCTGCTCTATTCGCAATTTTTGACATAATAGCCTCCGCTACAAAATTAATGAGTGGGTTTGCCCCACTCATAAGTCAATTCATTATATCATAGCCAAACAATAAAATCAAGAAAAATAAAAACTTTTGTTCTATTAGAAAAAACTGATCTGATCTGTTAACTGCATACCCGCCAACACGCCGGCAGAGACCAGCTGGTCGACAATCGCCGCAGAAGCACCGGTACGCTTTTTAAAGTCCTCAATAGAAGAAAATGCTTTTTTCCGGCTTTCCTCATAAATCTTCGTCGTCACCTTCTCGCCGGCTCCTTCCAAAACCTTATACGGAAGCACCAGCTTATTTTCTTCGATGATAAAGTCGTTGTAATGCGACTTGCCCAGCGTAATATTTTCAAACGCATAACCGCGGCACAACATTTCCAGCGCGATCTCCAGCGTCGTCAAGGTGTCTTTCTGCGTCGCCGTCAAATTCTTTATCTCGTAATACTTTTTAATCTCCCGACGGATCGCTTCCTTGCCGCGCAGGATCACTGCCGCATCAAAATCCTTCGACCGAATTGAAAAATAAGCGCAGTAGTAAGCCAGCGGATGATATACTTTATAATACGCGACGCGAAAACCCATCATAACATAAGCGGCCGCATGCGCTTTCGGGAACATATACTTGATCTTCTTACACGATTCGATATACCAATTCTCCACACCGAGCGCTTTCATCTCCCGTTCATCCTCTTCCTTGAGCCCCTTGCCCTTGCGCACGCGTTCCATAATATCAAATGCCAGCTTTGGCTGCATCCCCATCTGAATCAAATACAGCATAATGCTGTCGCGCGTCGAGATGACATTTTTAATCGTCGCCGTGCCGTTTTTAATGTATTCGGCCGCATTATTGATCCAAACGTCCGTACCGTGCGACAGGCCCGAGATACGGATTAAATCATCAAAACACTGCGGCTTTGCCTGAATCAGCATCTCACGCACAAACTTCGTGCCGAACTCCGGCACACCGTACGTCCCCACCGTCGTCAAAATGTTTTCATCTTCCAGTTTCAGCGCCTCGACAGACGTAAACAAACTCATCACACGCTTGTCATCCAGGCGAATCTGCTTCGCATCCACCCCTGTCAGACGCTGCAGATAATTGATCATCGTCGGATCATCGTGCGCCAGCAAGTCTAATTTTAACAGCCGGCCTTTGATCGCATCGTAATCAAACGACGTCGTAACGACCCCTTTTTTCGCATCATTAGCCGGATACTGCACCGGTGTGAAGTCGTAAATTTCCATTCCCTCCGGCAAAACGATAAGTCCGCCGGGATGCTGCCCCGTCGTACTCTTTAAGTCCATACATCCCAACTCCAGCCGTTTTTGTTCGGCCAGCGGCAGTTCAATTTCTTTTGCGGCGACATATTTGCGCACATAACTGCGCGCCAGGCTCTGCGCCGTCTTACTGATCGTGCC
>CALGIV010000203.1 GCA_937914785.1 uncultured Eubacteriaceae bacterium
AATTGATACAACAGATCTACGAGTCGGCAAACAATCGCAGTACCGAACAGCTTGTAAAATATGGAGACGATGATTTTTCTTTTGCCGTCAAAAATGTATCCCGTTTTCGTGTCAGTGCTTATAAGCAGCGCGGTTCGCTGGCAGCGGTGATTCGCGTCATCACGTTCTCGCTGCCGGATCCGGAAGCGTTGAATATTCCTGAAAATGTGTTAAAACAAGTTGATCGGGATAAGGGATTAGTATTGGTAACAGGGGTCTCGGGCAGCGGAAAATCGACGACTGTGGCCTGTATGATTGACAGGATCAATTCGAGACGAAGCAGCCATATCGTTACGCTGGAAGACCCGATCGAATATTTACATCCGCACAAGCAGAGTATCGTGAGCCAGCGTGAGATTTCTCTGGATACGCAAACTTATCTTATTGGATTGCGCGCGGTTTTGCGGCAGACGCCGAATGTTATTTTTATTGGAGAGCTGCGCGATGCGGAGACGATCAGTATTGCGATGACGGCGGCAGAGACCGGACATTTGGTCATCTCGACGCTGCATACGGCCGGCGCGGCGAATACGGTGGATCGGATCATCGACGCATTTCCCGCCGAAAAGCAGGAACAGATACGTCTTCAGCTTTCGATGGTACTCTCTGCGGTCGTCAGTCAACAATTCGTGACGACCTTAGATCGGAAAATATATCCGGCGTTTGAAATTATGGTGTGTAACAGCGCTGTACGCAATATGATCCGCGAAGCGAAAACACACCAGCTCGATTCCACAATTTTGTCCGCATCATCCGAGGGGATGATGACGATGGATAATGCCCTGATGCAACTTTATCAGGCAGGCAGGATTGACGCGCAAATGGCGATTGGCAAGAGCTTTAACCCGGAATTGATGGAGAAGCGGCTTGAGATGAAAAAGTAGTCTGTATTCAACTATAAAACTCTTCGCATAACGTAGATGCGGAGGGTTTTATTGTGCAAAAAAAAACATATATTTTTTAAATGTAATGATAAAGTTGGCGGATAATTGCCAATAAGGTTACAATGTTACTTATGGCATAGATTTTCAAGGAAAATTGACATTTTTTTTAACTGTTTTTTAAAGTTTTTTCAAGATTTTATTGGCTGATCGTTTGGGCTTTCTATATAATATAATTGAGGGGAGTTGGTGGCAAGTCTTTAGAAAGTGAGTAAGTTTTATTGATACCAAAAGAACGAAAAACAAATCATTTGATTATAACGCTTATGGTATGCGCGCTGCTTATCATTCTTGTTCTTTGTATTGTTATCGAGCAAAAAGGAAAAGCTTATCGCGTTTTAAATTTTTCAGATCCGGTTTATGCTCTTGAAGATGCCTGGCTGTTGCGTGTTGACGGCGGAAAAGAGGAGCAAATAACGCTTCCGATGAAGTTCTACGATGCCCAGGCGGAATACTCTATCCGGCATGTGCTGCGCGGGCAGGAAGGGCCTAAAAGTGCGCCGGGAATTAAAATATTTTCTTATTATATGGCATTTGACATTTATTTGAACGACGAATTGTTATATTCATATCCGGAGTTTGAGTTGATGTTTTCAAAAACGATGGGCAGCTCTTATCACTTTATTCGCCTGCCGGAAGACTATGCGGGCAAAGAGTTGCGTATCGATTTTTCTTTTATGCTGAAGGATTCGGTCGGCTACTTACTGGAAGCGCCGTTGTTCGGCTCGAAAGCCAGTATGTTAAACGAGATGCTTATGCGTGACTTGCCGATTTTGCTCATCGATATATTCACTTTGGTCATCGGAATCGCAATGCTGGGCATTTATTGTTTCTTTCGTTTGCGCAAACGCTATGAGCGCAATATGACGGCATTTTTTACGGCTGTATTTGCCATTATATTTGGCATTTATTCATTGGCGGAAGCGGACTTTATGCACTATACGGTTCAAAACAGTTATTTATTGTATCAGCTCACTTTTTCGTTGCTCTCGCTGATTGCCGTGCCGCTGCTGGTAATTTTTAAAGAGAATGTAAGCAATCGATTTAATCGATTGATAATCTGTAATATTTATTTGGTTTTTATAAACTTCTTTGTACAGACAGCACTGAATTATCTCGGCATTTTGGATTATCGTGAAATGCTGCCTGTAACGCATGTCATACAGCTTGTCTCCGTGATGGTCGGTCTTTACTGCCTCGTGCGTACGGGGCCGGAAGAAAGCCAGGGGCGAAAGCGAATGCTGTATTCAACAGTGCCGCTGTTTGTGGGTGCGTTAATCGATCTTACCGGACAGTATGTGGAGATCAATAAATACAATAGCTTGTTTTTTCAGATTGGCGTTATCATCTTTATCTTAGTGCAGATGGTTTACTTTGCGCGTTCCTATGCTATCTTGTATCGCAATCTGGTGCAAAACGAATTGTATCGCCGGATGGCATTTATCGATTTGCTCACGGGGCTGGGGAATCGAAATGCGTATGAGCGGCATTTGGCAGAGTTAAAAGAAGATTTAGATGATGGAGAACAGGCGTTGTGGTGTTTTGTCGCCGATATCAATAATTTGAAGGTTACAAATGATACGTATGGGCATACGGTGGGCGATCAGTTGATCGTCGATACGAGCAATATTATCGTAAGTGCTTTTCCGAAAGAAAAGTCGATGGCATTTCGCATCGGTGGCGATGAATTTGTCATTTTTATTCGGGATGCAGAAAAAAACAGCATCGATCGAATTGTAGAAAACATTCAAGCTAATATATCAGAATATAATAAACACCATAAAATTGTGATAGACGTAGCGTTTGGCTATGCCGAATATGATAAAGAAGAAAGCCTTACCGGGTTTGTCGCACGCGCGGATGAACTGATGTATCAGCATAAGATGCTCTGCCATGCTCGAATGGAGGTCTGAATGGTAAAGCGGTGTGCAGCGCTATTGCAGGTATAGAGAAAAAATACATTTATATATGGATGGGAATCGTGATGTGTGGACGGTATTACATTGAACTCGATAGCGATGAGCTGATGGAGATTGTATTTAAAGCACAGCGAAAAGCAGAACAGATAGAACAGAAAGTAGCGGATGGTGAGGTGCGGCCGTCTGAAATGGCAGCCGTCATTGATGAGCAGGGCAAGGTAATGCCGATGCGATGGGGATTAAAACGTTTTGATAATAAAGGGCTGATAATCAATGCGCGCAGTGAGACGATAAAGGAAAAGCCGATGTTTCGGCAATTGAGACGCTGCGTCATACCAGCCAGCGGCTACTATGAGTGGCATCAGGACAGTAAAGAGAAATTCGCGTTTTATTTGCCGGATAAGGCAATATTGTATTTTGCGGGATTGTATGAAGAACCGTTTGGGGCAAATGAGGTGGCACGCTTTGTCATCTTAACGCGGCAGGCGACACCTTTACTCGAGCCGGTGCACAGCCGCATGCCGGTAATTCTGCCGCAGCATTGCGTGCGTCCATGGTTGTATGAGGATGCCGCGGTATTTGAAGAGGCGATTGAAGAAATACTGTATGAACTGGTGATTTGACAGAGCAGAGATTTATTGTATAAAAAGACCGGCTTTACCTGCGGCGTGCAGGCGGGGCCGGTTTTATAATATTCAGTAGTGGATAAAATCGCCGTAAGCCAATTTGAAATTCAAAAAATCCTGTTCATCCAACCGGCCGGAACGGTGCAGCAGGCTGCGGATAACGCCGAGGTGTGTGATAAAAAGCAGATCGCGGCAATCGGTTTGTCGAATTTTGTCGATTGCGTTTTGGGCACGCAAGGCGACTTCGGCGAAGTTCTCGCCGCCTTCAACGCGGTAGTGGAGAATATCTTTTCCGCGCTGTTCGTACGCTTCGCGGTAACGGGACTTGATTTCGCAAAACGGTCGATTGTCCCAAATGCCCATATGAATTTCGCGCAATGCAGGGGCTTCATAAACATCAATGCCAAGGCGCTCGCCGATAATTGCGGCAGTATGCACGGCGCGTTTTAAATCGCTCGTGTAGATGGCTTCAACGCCTGTAAGCGAGGCGGCGGCTGATTGGGCCTGTTCGATGCCCTGTTCAGACAACGCTAAATCGGTTTGCCCCAGACAGAGG
>CALGIV010000204.1 GCA_937914785.1 uncultured Eubacteriaceae bacterium
GGCTTAATCCCCTCTTTCTTGCAGACATCATAAAAGGCCGGAACGCCAAACATCGCGCCGTGATCGGTAATCGCCACGCTGTCCATCCCGAGCTCCTTCAACCGCTTCGGCAGGTTTTCGATGCGTACAAAACCGTCCAGCAGGGAGTATTGTGTATGTACGTGCAAATGTGTAAATTTCGTCATTTTTTTCACCGAATATATTGTATACCAAGCAGAAAAAAAATACCACCCCATTGCAAAATTTAAATACTCGCCAACGGCGAATCCTGTATCGAGTAAAATAAAAAGGAGCGATCACAGCTCCTCTCTTTTCATCTTATCCTTATTTCATCACTTTATTTTTCCTGCGTCTGCGCACGATTAACACGATGACAAACGCCAGAATCACAAATGGCAAGACATAGAACAAACCGACGAATAAAAACCCGACAGAATCTAAAAATCCGTTGACCGATTTGACCAGCGCCAGTTTGATTCGCGCACCCAAACCTTTAAACGGGTTCGTTACGTGAAGCTGGCTGCTCGTCGCTTCACTGATATTCAACGTCACCGTCGAATGGGCAACGTCGCGGTCATAATCCTTCAGCATATTCTCCCATTGCACAATTTGTGTATTCAAGCGCGTCAGCTCGCTTTCAATCTCAATCAGGTCCGACACTGTCTCCGCCTGATCATATAACTTCAACAGACGATCGCGCTGCACATTCAGCTGCTCTACATTCGCCTCCGCATCGATATACTCCTGCGTAATATTGGCGGCATACGCGCTGGAATTCGTCACCGTGCCCACATCTTCCATCTGCAAACAGAACTGTTCGTAATTCTCTGCCGGTATGCGAATGACGAAATAACCGTAATAATAATTTACACCATTATTGGAATAATTGTTTTTATCCTCATTTTCGATATATCCACCGTTAAAAACAGCATACTCCACAACATCATCGCGCGCTTTAGCGTAATTTTCCACCTGAAGATCCATATTCATATTGTAAATGATCTTCTCCGGTGCATAAACTTGAGATAAGCCAGTTATCCGATCAGTCTGCTCGCCGCTTTCTTCTCTTGGATTATCCTGCCCTTTAGCACTATTATTCTGGCTCGACATACTCTCATAATTTCCTTGGTCATACAGCAGATCGCTATTAGCTCCCCCGAGCATCAATGCGATCAAAGGAATCATAATACCGAGAACAAACACCGCTGCGTACGAAGCCACACGTTTCAATGAACTCTTTTTCTTCACACTTTTTTCCTCCGTCATTTTAAAGAGCAATTCGGCGTCAATCGTTGTATCCGGCAGCGTTTCGCCATAACGCTTCAATGAGGAAAGCATACGGTACTTTTCTTCATAGTGCTGTTTACACGCTGCGCAGGTTTTTAAATGCTGCGCAATAAAACATTCTTCTTCCTTTTCTAAATTGCCTTCGATATAGTCATATAATTTTTCATTGATGGCCGAGCAATTCAATTTTTTTCCTCTCCTCCATTAAAATAACCGCCTTGCCGCATCAGCTGACGCAGCCTCTCACGCGCCCGATTCAAACGCACCCCCACATTCGTCGACGTCAGTTTAAGCATCTCTGCAATCTCTGCGTACGAATAACCCAATACATCACGCAAAATGATGATCTGACGCTCGTCTTCATCAAGCTTTTTCAACGTGCGCACAAGGTCCGCTCGCTGCTCAACGCCCAAACCATCCGGCCCGCCCTGCAGAGCCTCCTCTTTAAATTCCAGGTGTGCCGGGTATCGTTTAAAATAGTCATTTGCCGCATTGATTGCAATGCGATATGCCCAGGCAAAAGCTTTACTTTCCTCTTTTAACGTGTGCATATTTTCAAACACGCTAATAAGACACTCCTGCAGAATATCTTCCGCTGCCGTCGCATTGGAAGTGTATGCACATAATGCTTTGTAAAGCCTGTTTATGTGAGGTGTAATCAACCTGTCGAACTGTTCTTTGTTTCGAACACGCTTACTTTCACGATTAAACTTCATTTTGCCCTCTTTACTTATCAAGACCTGTGAATTGCGAATTTTATTACAAAAAAAGCCCTAAGGGGCTTTTTCCCATCCTCATCTTCTTATGCAACTTCTTTTATACGGAACCTCCGCTGCGCCAGCAGGCAAAATACAGCACTGATCACAATAAGTACCACTGTGCCAATAACCGCACCGCCAAACCAGTTCAGCCTGCCTGCCGTACCAAGCTCGCCTGCTAACATATACACCATATTCAAATTCGGATATACACTTACAATTAAACGCACAAGACAGGCTACGACAAACACAAGCACGCCGGCGAGCGATAAGCTTGCCTCACGTTGCGAGCACACGCCGTAAAGTGCACCGGCACACAAATAAACAACACCATTAAAAAAAGATAACATGATGAATGCCGCGCCTGTCTTATCAAATAATGCACCAAATTCAACACTGCCCGCAACAGCATACACCATCCCTGCAAAGATAAGCCACAAAGCAGCAAAAACACCGGTATACAGCACCACAGCAGCCAGCATCTTTTCAACGAAAATTTTCGTTCTGCTCAAAGGCATAATCAACGCATACTGCAAGCTCGCATCCGGCCCGACAAAGAGGCTCGCGCCAACAATTGCAGCATAACAGCACAGGATCGAAAAGAATATACCGTACACAAAAGCAAAGTAATTTCCCGCTCCGCTTAAAGGTAAGCCAAACAGGGCAAAAAAGCCCATTCCCTCCGGCGCCTTATCAAACATTGCCTGCGCTTTTATCCCGCCGTACAAACACGTAGAGACGATAACAGCCGCTGCCAGGATGACTGCAAAAAACAGCATTGTTTTTCTTCTTTGAGTTATTTCAAGTTTAAACATATCCATCCCTGCTATTCCCCCTGAAAGACAGCTTGTCTGCTTAATTCCTGCTCCATAATAACGATGTCTTCCACATCGTATTTGCTCAACGCGCGCAACAGAGCATTGATTTCTCCAACATAATCGAACAATATTTTACCGTCTTTTAAACGCACGCTCTCACCGCCCAATTGCTTCAACACACCGAAAGGAATGTTTTTGCACAAAATTGTCACTTTCTTTACTTCACCCGTCTGAAGCGCCTGACGCCCAATGCTATGCACCTCACCGATAAGGCCGTCTTGCAGCACCGCCATCTGTGTAAAGCCAAAGTCCAGCTCTCCGGTATCCGTTCCGCTCACAAGAATACTTACGCCCTTATGATTTAATTCTTCCAATACATCAAACAGAATATATTTGATTCTCGTGCTCAAAGACTTCGTCGGTGCATCTAAAATTAAAAGCTGTGGCTTTGGCAGCAGTGCTGTAATGATCGCCGTCTTTTTCCGCTCTTCATCGTTCAGCCGGCGCATCGGATCACGCCTCTTCATCGACAACTCAAAGCGCTCGGCAAGAAATAAAATGTAGTCCACATCATTTATCCCATAGAGCGCCGCAGTGTAATAAAACAGCTTCAACGGCGTAATGTTCGGATACGCTCGAACATCTTCGGGCACATAGCCTGTCCATTTTTTAACTTCCGGCTTGCCAACTTCATTTTCAAAAATACGCACCCGCCCGCTCATCGGAAAGCTGTAGCCGGCTAACAAATTCAATAACGTAGACTTCCCGCTTCCCGCTTTTCCAATAAGCGCAAACGCCTCACCCGCTTCTATTTCCAAGTTTACGCCCTTTAATACGGGTATGTTTTGATAGCTTTTACAGATCTCCTTACAAGAAATCGCTAACATAAATCCCTCCTGCATCAAGGCGCCATATCTCGCGTCACCTTTATTAAGTTATTATACCATTTTTGAAGAAAATGCGCATTAAAAAAGCAAAACTACCTCAGCGCACACACATCCGCTATTTTAAACCCCAACCCAAAACGTTTCTTAACCTTTCCGTTCCTCGTCGAAAGCACCGCTAAATTTTGTCCATCCGATTCGTACAAATAGAGTTCTTCTTTGTATTCATCCGCTGTAATAATTTTCTGCGGCTTTAGAAAGTAAAGCGTTTGCTCTTCGATCAATGTATCCGTATCAAATATACAGATTTTTCCAGTAAACAAATCGCTGACATAGAGTTTTTCTCCGTGCATCGTCAAATAACAGTCTCCCGGATAAACATCGACTGTCCGCCGAGCCAACACCTTGCCCTGCATATTCAACTTACACAGCGCGGGTTTTCTTCCTTCCTGGTAAAAGAAAACCCACAGCATCTCTTTATGTTGTGCAAAAGCGAGCGGGTTTTCAGGCAGTTTTATCTTTACCGCTTCTTCATCATTTTTGGTATCGACGAGATAAACACAGCTTTCTCCCGCACAAAGAATATAAAGCAGCTGCATTAAAGAGTCATACTGAACCACTTTAGGAAACGCCGGTGTCATCAAACAGGCGCTCGGCACCGCTTCCTTTTCGCCAATCGTATAGACGCAGTCTTTTTCGTCTGTGACGACATAACAGCTCCTGCTTTTTTTATTGACGGCATAACTGAGACACTGCCCTGTCAGCTGCCCCTGATAGGCCGCTTTTCCGCTTTTGACATCCACCGACCAAATGCAGCCATCCGCTAAAATAAAAGCAGCCCTGTTTGTATGAAACATCATCACAGCAGCTTCTTCAAATCCACCGAAATAAGCGCTTTCTGTGGCTTTCAGTCTTACTTTTTTTGTAAACATGGTATCGGAATCGACGATAACAAAGTGCGCGCGATTTGCGCGCAGTACCAAAAATCTCAAGAAAACTGCCCTCCACAACATACGACTTCTCTTTTATAGTATGTCTTTTGGGAATGCACAGTGAATTTTATTTTAAGCAATAAAAAAACAGCACCTTTTCTAAAATAAAGAGTGACTAAAAATCCTCTCTTAAGAGAAGATAAATTACCTTTTTCTTGACAATCTTTTTTAAACTATTATAATTAAATTGTTATATTTTGTAGCTTATAAACAAAATAATGATTATAGACAATGAGCTAATAATTTGTGATTTAATGGAGAATAGCCACTATGGATTTTATTTTTGTATCATCAAAAAAAATACCACTGCTATCTGAACTCAGTAATATTCAAAAAGAACATCTTGGCTGGATTGTCGAATCAGAACAACCGGGATACTATACATCAGAACACAAATGGCAGACCACAGATGATTTACGACTAATGCATTGCTACTTTCTTTCTGACGAACAGGAAAATAGATATTCTTCAGATAATGAAAAAATTTCATTTTTTCATGGATATCTTTTAGAAGATAGCTATATCTCTGGCGGCAAAAAAACCTTTACTCTTAACCCAAAGCGTAATTACTACGGTATCTACTCTCATGGTAATGCAAAAGCAAAAGGAGATTGTTTTTTTTCCTCCGACGAATTTGGGCTATCACCAATCTATTATGCGCAAGGCAATGGCTTTACATTTGTATCTAATAACTCACATTTAATTGCAGTTTATCAATATGCCTTGGGATTTTATATTCGACCAGAACCAACACTTCCTCTTTGGCATGAAAATGGACTTACCATCGAATCTGACAACACTGGATATGCAGGCATTAAAAAAGTTCCTCCTTTTCGATACCTAACTTTGGATTTTGATGACAATTTAAGTTTGCCATCAAAAGAAAAGATAAAGTGTTCATCGAATTATGAAGAAGCTGTCCGAGAGTCAATTAATGAACTCAACAAAGGAATACGCGCTTTTGCTTCGCGATTTGAATTGACTGCCGCTTTGACTGGTGGCTATGATACCAGATTAGTATTAGCTTCTATATTGAATACACGATTAAAAAATAAAGTTCACTTTACCACAAGTGGCTATGATGATAATCCGGATATCATTATTGCAAAACAATTAGCAACATTATACAAATTAAATTTAACAACAAAAACTCCAATTTCTCCCCACTTTCCGAACTCACTAGAAGAATTATTCCAACAATTTCGCAAAATAGTTGTTTGGACCGGAATGGAAAGAGCTCTAGTTTGTTCAACCCTTCCAAAAATAGTCAGAGAAAGAAAAAAGGACAAAGTGCTGATTAGTGGATTGGGCGCTGAATTTTCACGACCAATTGTAGCACAAAATTATATCGCAACAATGAAGCGTAAATTTAAAGGAATCGAAATTGATTTTGACCACTTAACAACTGAGCAATTAGCCATTTCTTATGATATGTTGGGCTATTCCGACAATGACCGATTTTATTTGACAGAACAAGGCTTCAATATATACCGTAATTATCGAAAGTACATATTTGATTATTCCTATTCGCGCTTTCCAGAACGTTTGAATTTTGCCGATACGCTTTATGGTTTCAAACAAAAGAGTTATCATGCAGGATTTTCATATAGAAATTCAAATGCACTCATTCTATATAATCCGAATTTAATTGAGACAGGAAGAATGTTAAAAGAATATCAACGGCGGGATGCAAAGTTTTATTTTGATATGATTTATCAAATTGATCCCAAATTAGCACTAGTACCTTTAGAAAACAGGAAATGGAATCCAGAGTGGTACTCACATTTACGCCCTTCAGTCAAACGACGCTTTGATGCTGTACAGCCAGTAACTAATCCCATTATTTTGAATGAACAAGAGAAACGATTTGAAATGTTATTACCATGGATGCAAGAAAACCTGATTGACGCTATCCCTACTTCTGTATTTGATATAATTCGTAAAGATGCAATTGAAGAAAGATTGATGAGCAGTTCCATAAATCAATATGGAAGGCCCGTTTTTCCCTTAATCAATATGCTTGGTATAACGATTTGGCATCAAGTTATCCAAGAACGATTTCCAGATTCGAGGGTTAACAGTTTAACTTTAAAAAAATAATTCAAATATCTTTCCAATACATAGGTAGGCCTTAAATAGTTTTTGATATGGAAAAAGATTCTTTTCTATACAATTTCTCGCCACTCATATAGTTTTGCCATACAAGTTTTCCAAACTTTAATCTATTTATTAAAATACTTTTTTGTAACAAAAAAGTAGATATTTTATTTATATCTACTTAAAAACTCACCATTTTGCTTCCGGCGCTGCGTTTTTATCTTTAAACCAGCCAGTTGTATAATAACATCGCGATAAAGAATACCCCGATCGCTATTTTGACGAGAAAGTCCAGCCTTTCCTGAAAGCCTTTCGCCTTCTTCTTGCCAAACAAAGCCTCTCCGCCGCCAACTTCTCCCAACCCTGCACTTCTGCCCGGCGAAAGAAGAATACCGGCGATCAGCCCAACTGCCGTTATAAATATTACTACGAGTAAAAATGTTTCCATACGATAAAACCTTCTTTCATAATTGCTCAATCATTATATCAGCAGAAATCTCATTTGGCAACCCTTTTTCCCAAAATCGATTAAAAGCCAATTTTGCACCATCCCGCCACAAACTGCCTATACAGCAATTAATTTCTTGTCAGTAAACTTTTACCCGTCATTTCAGCAGGCTTTTTTAAATCCATAATATCTAAAATTGTCGGCGCAAGATCTGCCAGTCTGCCGCCTTCGGCCAACGCAGCCTTTTTATCCGCTCCAACATAACAAAGCCAGACTTTATGGCGCGTATTCGCCGTAAACGGCGTCTTGCCGTCTTCATCGAGCATTTTCTCCGCATTTCCATGATCCGCCGTGATCAAAATGTGATAACCCACTTTCCGCGCGGCACGTACAGCCTTGCCGACACACTCATCGACTGTTTCAACAGCGCGCACTGCAGCCTCATAAATACCGGTATGACCGACCATATCGCAATTGGCATAATTGAGCACGATCAAATCATAACAATCTTCGGCGACCTTGTCCAACAGCGTTTTCGTGACCTCATAAGCGCTCATCTCCGGCTTCATATCATATGTTTGCACTTTCGGAGAAGGGATTAAAATGCGATCTTCCCCTTCGTATATCTCTTCGACACCACCATTTAAAAAATAAGTCACATGCGCGTATTTCTCCGTTTCCGCGATACGAAGTTGCTTCAATCCCTGCGCACTCAAATAGCTTCCCAGCGTATTTTTAATCTCTTCCGGTTCAAAGGCAATTGTAACATCCTGAAATGCCGCATCATATTCCGTCATACAGACATAATGCAGAGACAATTCCTTCGTCTCAAAAGCCTTAAAAGCCGGCTGTGTAAGCGCATCCGTCAATTCCCGTGCACGATCCGGTCGAAAGTTATAGAAGATAACGGAATCGCTCTCCTTGATACGGGCCGGCTCTTGCTGTTCTTCACAGATGATGACCGGGATGATAAACTCATCCGTAATATCCTTTTTATACGATTCAGTAATTGCCTTCAACGCACTGCTGCACCGTGGGCCACCGCCGTAAACCAGCGCATCATAAGCCAGTTTGAGACGCTCATATCGCTTGTCGCGGTCCATCGCGTAAAACCGTCCCATCACAGAAGCAATTTTCCCGGCGCCAATGTTTTGCATAAACCGTTCCAGCTCGTCTGCATAAACCAAGCCGCTTTTGGGCGGCGTATCGCGGCCGTCCATAAAACAATGGACATAGATGTTTTCGACGCCATAATTCTTTGCCGCATTCAACAGTGCCTGCAGGTGTGTGATATGGCTGTGAACGCCGCCATCGCTTAAAAGGCCCATCAGGTGCAAGGCGGTATTATTCTGTACTGCGTTTTCAAAAGCCGCCAAAATAGCCTTGTTTTCAAAAAATCCACCGCTTTTAATCGCATTGGATATGCGGCTTAAATCCTGATAGACGATGCGCCCTGCGCCGATGTTTAAATGTCCAACCTCGCTATTGCCCATTTGGCCTTCGGGCAGACCCACGGCCTCTCCATACGATACGATCTTCACCGTCGGATTCCTGCTGAACAATTTATCCAGCTGTGGCGTCGACGCATTGCTGATCGCATTGCCAATTCCTTCCTCTCCGATCCCGAAGCCATCCAGAATCATCAGCAATACCTTATCTTTTATCTTACTCATAGTTGACTACTTGTACAAATGACGGTTTCAAACTTGCGCCGCCAACCAGTCCGCCATCAATATTCGGCATTGACATCAACGATTTGGCGTTCTTTTCATTTACGCTTCCGCCGTATAAAATACTGATCTCTTCGCTGACGTCCCCATACAGCTCGCAAAGCACCTGACGAATAAAGGCGCACATTTCTTCCGCCTGTTCGTCGGTCGCCGTCACGCCGGTGCCAATCGCCCAGATCGGCTCATACGCAACGATGACTTTCTTTGCATCTGCCGCCGCAATGCCGGCAAATCCACCCACAATTTGTGTGCGAATGACCTCTTTTAAAACGCCTTCCTCCCGCTGCTGCAAGGTCTCGCCGCAGCACATAATTGGATTTAATCCAACTTCAAGGGCACGGCGCACTTTTTTGTTTACGCCCTCGTCCGTTTCATTATAATAACTGCGACGCTCAGAATGACCGATAATAACATATGTAACACCGGCTTCGAGCAACATTTCCGCCGATATTTCGCCCGTATAAGCACCACTCGCCTCGTAATGCATATTCTGCGCGCCGATCTGAATATCCGTTCCTTTTACCGCCTCAACAGCCGCTAAAATATCCGTATACGGCACGCAAAACAGCACTACTTTGTCAAGACCGCCAAGCTCTGCCTTGACGTCCTTTAAAAATGACGCCGTTTGGTCTGCCGTAAAGTTCATCTTCCAGTTTCCAGCTATAATTTCTCTTCTCATAATCAACGACTCCTTTTTAAACTCAATCCTCCAGCAACGCCCAAGCGCGATTCAAAACGCGTTTTGCATTCGCGACAACCAAATCCGGCTCCTCATCCTGCCAGGGTTTTACCTCAAATGACAAGACGTATGGATTCTCTGCATTAAAGAAACCTTCATTTTTCAATACGCGCAAAAAGTTCAACACTTGCTGAACGTCGTTACTGCCGCCCGGAAAACCGAAGCGCTGGTGTTCATCGCCATAGCCCGTTGCATTTGGATCCTCACACACTGTATTGCCTATATGAAAATGCGTCAAATACGGTCGCAGTGTACGCACGACAAATTCCGGCGTCTCATACGTCATTGGAATATGGCTCAAATCAATGAGCAGACCAAAATTATTATGCGTCGTGCGCATATCCGATGCAAATCGGGCCGCGAGCGGTGCCGGCCCGATCAGCGATGCTTTTGCGATGTCATAATCAAAAACTTCCAGCTCAATAAAAATGTTTTTCTCTTTTGCATAATCACAGAGGTTCCGCGTCGTTTTCAACAACTGTATATACGCCTGTTCTTTTGTCTCTTCCTGCCATTTACCCGCAAGAAACGCTACGCCCTTACCGCCAAGTTGCGCCGCCTGATCGACTGCCATTTTCAGTTGATCTTCCGCCTTCTGCCGCTCGGCTTCCTCCAAATGATTGGCATTCATTCCCGTGCC
Organism: uncultured Eubacteriaceae bacterium; assembly: GCA_937914785.1. Lineage (GTDB taxonomy): Bacteria > Bacillota > Clostridia > Eubacteriales > UBA1433 > CALGIV01. Next base: position 10,394 of record CALGIV010000204.1, read on the forward strand.
CAACAGCATCGGCTGCGCACCGAATGCAACATCAAGATGCGAGATCTCCAGCATTTTAGCCGCTTCGGCACGCAGAGCGTCATCCTTTATCCAAGTCACTTCAATCGCATCAAAATATTCGTCACAAGCCACTTTTCGAATGGCTTCTAAAATTTCCCTGCCCTCTCCTTTGGCTATGGCAGGGTATGCCATAAAACTGATCAATCCTACTTTAAAATACTTATGAATGGACTCCCGCATCACACGCCTCCTTATTTATCACTTACAGCTGCAATCCCCGGCAGCTCTTTTCCTTCAAGATACTCCAGCGACGCGCCGCCGCCGGTAGATACGTGACTGATTTCTTTTTCGCAGCCAAGTTTTTTAACCGCCGCAGCGCTGTCTCCGCCGCCAACAATAGAAAAACAATCGCTGCTTGCCAGCGCCTGGGCAATCTTTAACGTGCCTTCTGCGAAGTGATCAAACTCAAAGACCCCCATCGGCCCGTTCCAGACGACCGTTTTGATGTCCTTGAGCTCTTCGACAAACATTTTAATCGTCTTCGGCCCAATATCCAGCCCCATTTCATCCGCGCCGATTTTATCAATCTCGCGCACGACATATTCTGCCGTATCTTCAAATGCTTTCGCCGCCTTCACATCGCGAGGCAACAAAAAACGCATCCCCTTTTGCTCTGCTTTTTTCAAAATATCTTTCGCCAGATCCAACTTATCCTCTTCGACTTTCGATATGCCGGTTTCATAACCCTGTGCCCGCAGGAACGTAAAAGCCATCGCGCCGCCGATTAAAATTTTGTCTACCTTTTCAATCAAGTGCGTGATGATACCGATCTTATCGCTGACCTTCGCACCACCTAAAATTGCCGCAACAGGACGCACGGGATCATCGATCGCCTTGCTCAAAGTGCGAACCTCTTTTTCCATTAAAAATCCCAATACCCCTTCCAAATAATCACACACTCCAACGTTTGACGAATGCACCCTGTGCGCCGTACCGAATGCATCATTGACGAAGATATCGGCAAATGAAGCCAATTCCTTCGCATATTCTCCGGCGTTCTTCGTCTCTTCCGCGCGATATCGCGTATTTTGCAGCAGCATCAGACGCGCCTGTCCATTTTTAAGCTGCTCCGCCACTCTCTGTGCTTTTTTACCCGTCACCGTGTCATCATCGGCAAAAAGCACCGCTTCGCTCAATAACTCCGCCAGCTTTTCCGCCACCGGCGCGAGCGAGACTTCCGGCTTCGGCTCTCCCTTCGGCCTGCCCATATGCGAACACAGCACGATTTTGCCGCCGTCATCCAGAATATAACGCAGCGTCGGCAGTGTAGAGACGATGCGCGTATCATCTACTACGACACCGTCTTTCATCGGCACATTATAATCTACGCGCACCAGCGCGGTTTTTCCTTGAAATGAAACATCTTCGACTGTCTTTTTACTCACTTGATCAGTTACCTCCCTAAAAAATCAGGAAGGTAACCCTTCCCGATTTATCTATTCGCTTAAGCGCGTTTCTTATAATTGAGTCGCTACATATTTGGCAAGACGCACCATCTGAGCTGTGTAACCCATCTCGTTATCATACCAGATCAGTACCTTGACCATTTGCTTGCCGCCTGATTCCAAAACGCTCGTCGCCTTGGCATCAAATACCCCACCGGCCATACTGCCGATCACATCGGAAGAAACGATTTCCTCTTCCGTATATTCCAGCGTTTCATTTGCTGCCGCTTTGATCGCCGCATTGATTTCATCTACCGTAACCTTCTTTTTCAATTCAAGCACCAGATCGACGAGCGAACCGGTAATCGTCGGCACACGCAACGCAATGCCGTCGAGCTTGCCGTTTAATTCCGGAATAACTTTACCAACCGCCGCAGCAGCGCCGGTCGTCGTCGGCACAATATTGGCCGCAGCGGCACGCGCACGCCTGAAATCCTTATTATGAGAGTTGTCCAACAACCTCTGGTCCGTCGTATAAGCATGCACCGTACTCATCAGCCCGGCCTCAATGCCAAACTTATCATTGAGCACTTTGGCTGCCGGCGCCAGACAATTCGTCGTACAACTTGCGCCGCTAATGACCTGTTCACTGCCGTCAAGGATGTCGTGATTGATATTATAGACTACCATTTTAACACCCTCGCCTTTTGCAGGTGCCGAAATAATTACCTTCTTTGCGCCGGCCTGAACGTGCTGCATTGCTTTTTCATATGTGTTGAATTTACCCGTAGATTCAATTACGATATCGGCTCCAACCTGCCCCCAGGGAATCTTCGTCGCTTCCGTTTCAGTAAAAACTTTGATTTTTTTGCCATCGACGATCAGATAATCACCGTCATATGCAATCTCTCTGTCGTATCGGCCCTGCGCCGTATCATATTTTAAGAGATATGCGATGGTCTTTGTCGTCCTCGTGTTAATCGCAACGATATCAAAATCATCGTTATCAAACATCAGGCGAAAAGCCAACCGTCCGATTCGGCCAAATCCGTTAATTCCTACTTTTACAGGCATTAAAGTTTCCTCCTCTATAACAACTGATTTTATTATTATAACGCTTACATTATAACCCAACTTCTTCCTTTTTAAAAGACGTTGGGCAAAATAATTTTAGGTTCTGCTGAATTTTCCTTCAAAAATGCTGTAATCAAATGTAGAAAAGCTGCGTTCGTCACGCGGGATAACGATCGGCGTGCCGTCCTGAAACATCAAAACCAACTTGTCCAACTGCTCGCGGACGCTTTTATCTACAGAAGCGGCAAGCTGAAATTTATAAGCATTTTGATCAATGCCCACATAACGCAAATCCGTGCTGATCAGCGTTTCCCCTTCGTCTGACTGCGCAAGATATTCCGCCGTCATATTCAAAACATATTCCACGCTGGATGCATATTCTTTATTGACAATACAAGCTAAAGAACTGCTTTCCTGACTGTAAGTATAGACATTGGCGTTTAAGACTTTCATATTTTTCTCTCCGGCCAATTCGATCAGCCGTGAGGTCGGCGCAGCCGCTGATGTATAAAACACATCGACATCCGCTTCTTCAAAGCCGGCAATAACACCCTCCGCCGTCGTGATGTCTTCATAAGCATTCGTGTATTGCTCGACGACAACTATTTCAGGATCTACGGCCTGAACGCCGGCCTTAAACCCGTAATGATATTCCACATCGATTCCCGCAAAAGAGCTCACCAATCCAACCACACCCGTTTCAGTCATAAGCGCCGCCATCACGCCGCAGTAAAAAGCGGCCTGCTCCTCGCTGAAAACGACACTGAACACATTCGATGCGTTGGATATATAATCGATCGTACCGAAAAGCTGGTCGGCATACTCCTGCGATACCACATCCACGGCTTTACCCGTCGTATATCCGGCACATAAAATCAAGTCATATTCTCCGGAATCTGCAAGTTCTCTTAACGTCGGCACCTGCTCTTCCTGCGTCATCGGCTGCACAATCTTTACACTGACATTGCCGCCGCTGAATGTCGACAGCGTATTTCTGATCTGCTCATTCATCCCGCCTTTTTCATTGAACCGGGTTGTATTCGTCATAAAAACCACACGCAACGTTGGCTCACTGACATTGCCACAAGATGTGCTTGAAAACGCCAGTACCACCAGAAATAAGATCACCCAAATATGCTTTACTATTTTTTTCATTTTAACTTCCCTGCTTTTTTTGTTGTTTAAACATATAATATCATACAAATTTTCGCGCTCTTTTGCAAGCGATAATAAAAAAGCTGCGTTAAAAACGCAGCCTATTATTTTGATGCAACAAAAGAAATAAGAGCAACTGACTCATAACTGAACTTGTCAATCCTCCAGCAATGTTAGATACGCTTTTACAAATTCCTCAATCAACTCGTCGCGCTCTACTTTACGGATTAGTGAACGCGCGCCTTTATGAGAAGTAATATAAGTAGGATCCCCGCTCATGATATAACCTAACAATTGATTGATTGGATTATAACCCTTTTCTACGAGCGCAATATTTACTTCTTTAATAATATCCTGGATTGCTTTTTCCCTGTCGGAGCTGATTGAAAAACGTACAGTATTGTTATCGTCCATCATGAATGCGCCTCCCTTGTTTCCTTTTTCGTATTATAGCATAAAATTGTTCATTTTCACACATTTATTTAAATATTTCTTCTGCCTTTTGACGTATTATTGCAAACACCCGGTCGAGTGCATTGACATCGCCAAGACCGGCCTGCGCCATATCGGGCCGGCCACCGCCGCCGCCTCGCGCCGCTCCGGCCGCCTCTTTGATAACATCCTTGCAATTAAACCCGGCCGCGACAACTTCCTTCGTCGCCGTCAGCACCATCAACCCTTTCGCTTCATTCAATCCGGCAAGCGCGATGATACTCTTCGGCAGCCTGCCTTTTATCTCATCGCCCAGCGCACGCATCTGATCTGCATCAAAACCATCAATACGCCCGGTAATAAGTGCCACCTCGCCGTACATCTCCTGCTCATCAAGCAGCTTTGCCAACACATCTTTGTTCGTCTCGGCTTTCAATTCACCTATGCGCCTGCCCTGCTCTTTGATCGTTTCAAATGCCTCTTTTACCTTTTGCACAACGCTTTCCCGGTCGCCTTTTGTCAGCAGCGTAATTCGTTCAAGCTTTGCTTCCATTTCATAAAATTCCTCTAAGACATACCGTCCTGTCACCGCTTCAATACGGCGAACCCCGGAGGCAATAGAAGCTTCCGATAAGATCTTGAACATCCCGATCTTGCCGGTATTATCCACGTGCGTGCCGCCGCACAACTCCATCGATTCATCTTCAATCTCAACGACGCGCACCTTGTCTTCATACTTCTCGCCAAACAACGCGATCGCACCCTTTTCACGCGCTTCTTCAATCGGCATCACACTGCAATGAACATCGTAACAGGCGAATATCGCATCGTTGACATCGCTTTCGATTTTGTCGACCTCTGCTTGTGTCAGCCTTTCAAAATGCGTAAAATCAAACCGCAGGCGGTTTGCATCGACTAAAGAGCCTGCCTGATTCACATGGACGCCGACGACATCTTTCAATGCTTTATGCAGTAAATGCGTCGCCGTATGATTGCGCGCCACATCCATCCTGCGCATCCTGTCGACTACCGCACTTACCTGCTCTGCCGACTTTAGACTACCTTCTTCTACGGCAACGTAGTGGACGTACTTATCGCCGGATTTATCTGTATTTATTACTTTCAGTACGGCAGTCTCACCGTACAACATTCCTTTATCGCCTTCCTGCCCGCCGCCTTTGGCATAAAACGGCGTCTTATCCAAAACAACCAGACCTTCTTCGCCCTGCTGCAACTTTTCGACTTGCTGTCCATCCTGAATCAGACACCGAACCTGTGCCGTCGTCTCCAGCACATCGTAACCTAAAAATACCGTCGGCTCAACAGAGCTCATAATTTCCGTCAATTCATCTTTAAAACTTGCAATTTCATGCGAAAAATGCGCTGCACGCGCACGCGCGCGCTGTTGCTGCATCGCTTCGTCATATTCCGCCCGATTCAGCGTAAAGCCGAATTCTTCTAATATTTCCTCCGTCAGTTCCACGGGGAAACCAAAAGTATCATAAAGGCGGAAAGCCGCACTTCCACTAAACGTGTGATTCCCTCTATTCTTTATCTCTTCAATCAGCTCCTTGAGCAAAACAAGCCCCTGATTGATCGTCTCGTTAAACTTTTCTTCTTCAATTCGAATGATGCGCAGGATATACTCCTGATTTTCCTTTAGCTCCGGATAAGCTTCCACATTACAGGCAATGACCTTTTCCGCAGCTTCCGATAAAAACATCCGCTCTATGCCGAGAAGCTTTCCGTGCCGTGCGGCGCGGCGCAACAGGCGGCGCAGCACGTAGCCGCGGCCTTCATTTGACGGCAGAATTCCGTCTGCAACCATAAAAGTCACACTACGGATATGGTCAGTCACAACACGTATCGATATATCATTCTTATCGTTTTTACGATACTCTTTGCCGCAAAGTACGCACACGTAATCAAGCACACTGCGAATCGTATCGACTTCAAAAATGCTGTCGGCACCCTGCATCACAGCAGCCATACGCTCCAAGCCCATCCCGGTATCGATGTTCGGAAATTCCAAAGGGTTGTAATTCCCCGCTTCGTCTTTATCATACTGTGTAAATACGAGGTTCCAAATCTCCATAAACCGGTCGCAGTCACAGCCCACAGCGCAGTCCGGTGAGTTGCATCCATACTGTTCTCCGCGATCAATATAAATCTCGCTGCACGGCCCACATGGGCCTGTCCCAATTTCCCAGAAATTATCTTCTTTACCGAGCCGCGTAATTTTATCATCCGGCAGGCCAATCATCTCATGCCAGATTGCATAAGCTTCATCGTCTTCCTCATAAATGCTGACAAAAAGCTTTTCATATGGAATTTGCATCACTTCCGTGACAAATTCCCACGACCAGGCGATCGCTTCTTTCTTAAAATAGTCGCCAAAAGAGAAGTTGCCGAGCATTTCAAAGAACGTCCCATGACGCGCCGTTTTGCCGACATTTTCAATATCCGGCGTACGGATACACTTCTGACAGGTCGTCACACGCTTTGACGGCGGCGTTTCCTGCCCAGTAAAATACGGCTTCAGCGGAGCCATTCCCGAGTTAACCAACAGCAGGCTTTTATCGAATTGCGGCACTAGGGGAAACGAATGCATCCGATAATGGCCCTTCGATTCAAAAAACGCCAGATACTTCTCCCTTACTTCATTCAGCCCCATATATTTCATAAATAACGCTCCTTTTTACGACAAATCTTCTTCATTTGCTCAACATTCTTTTTTCAAGCTTTCATTATTATATCTTTATCCGCAAAGGATTGTCAATATGAATTCATCCCCCTTTAATCGCATCTTGTCAAATTTTTCATTTGATATTTTTTAACCGCAATGTACAAAATAATTTACGGTGATGTCATTGATGTATACTTCTGTCTTCAGCAAAATAAAAGAACTCTTTTTTGTCTTTGCGGTCGGTTTTTTTACTTATATCCTCGTCGAACTCGCCTGGCGCAGCTATTCCCATCTGTCGATGGGTCTGGCCGGCGGCTTCAGCTTGTTGTGCATTTATTTTTTATGCTGCGCTTTCCCCCAGCTGAATTTCATCATTAAAAGTCTTTTAAGCGCCGTTGCCATTACGATCATCGAACTGATTTTCGGCCTGATTCTCAATCGCTTTCTAGGGCTTTCTATTTGGGACTACTCCACACAGGCATTTAATTTAATGGGCCAAATCTGCCCGCTCTTTTCGGCGCTATGGTTCTTTCTCTGTCTGCCGATAATTCCTTTGTGCAAACTTCTAAATCGTGTTTTTTCTTCATCAACTGCCATACCGGCACAAAGCGACAAGCACGCCGCTTAAAAACCAGCATACGATAAGATAGCAGATTGATTATCCAGGAGAGAAGTATGCTTATAGAAATTGGTTACGACCGGCAAAAGGCCGTTGAATATGCTAAACGCTGGGCATTAGACCGCAATCCGGCGTATTATGATTTTAGCGATTTGGGAGGCGATTGCACGAATTTCATTTCTCAATGCGTCTATGCCGGCAGCGGCGTGATGAATTTTACACCGACCTTCGGCTGGTACTATAACAGCCTGAACGACCGAAGTCCATCTTGGACCGGCGTCCAGTTTTTTTACAATTTTATGATGAGCAACGACGGTGTTGGCCCTTACGGTGTTTCTACAGACAGCTATAACTTGGACTACGGTGATATCATTCAATTGGGCAATTCTAATGGTACGTATTATCACACCCTGCTCGTCTGCGGCTATACGCCACAGCAGGGCATCTTAATCTGCGCACATACAAATGACTCTTATATGCGCCCATTAAATACTTATTATTATGCAACCGCACGTTATATCCATATCGCCGGTGTCCGAAAATGGCAGGGATAAGGTTCGCTGATCAGTAAGCCTTTATTTGCTTACCGACACCTGTAAGCATCATAATCAAGACTGCTCTCTCAATTTGCAATGTTGTATTGATTAAAAAAATAAAGTATAATAAAAATCAAAAGTGTGAGCTGTATCGGTCTTGACTTCTTGCGCGGCTTTCGTTATTCCGATAATTATTCAGCACACCTTTTATTAAAAATTTGCATTACATTAATTTAAATCATCATGCTTCACAGATGCGTGAAAGGAACTGTTTTGACATACAATGAGTCATTAAAAGACGCGCTCAATAAAAATCCATTTTTGCAATTGTCCCATATCGTTTATCAGGTTCTTAAAAAAGACATTATAACATTGAAGTTAAAGCCGGACACAAAACTGAACCTGACAGAGCTGGCCGAACAGTTTGGCACGAGCCGTACCCCCGTACGCGAAGCGCTGCGTCTGTTAATCGAAGAAAACTTTATTCAGCAGCAACCCGGTAAAAAAGGTTTTTTCGTCTGTCCTGTTCCGCGCACACAGATCGATAAATTATTTGACTCCAGAAAAATGATAGAAGGCGAAGCCGCCTATCTGTGCGCGCTGAATTATACCAATATTGACTTTAGCTATCCGCTTTATTTATGCGATCAGTTTATCAAGATGATCGATACCAAAGACCTGACAGACTATCCGGAAAACGAGGTCGCTTTCCATAAATTTTTTATTGAAGCGACAAATAATCCGCTGTTTGTAAAGATGTATGAAGTCATCGAAACGATGCTTTTTTATCATTCACACCAGATTAAAGAATACTGGACAAACAATCCCGATTACCTGGTTTCCGCTACAGGCAACCATTCTCTGCCAATGCAGCATATCGGCATTTGCAACGCAGTTGTCTCCGGCGTACCGCAAATTGCCCAGGAAGCTGCGATCAATCATTTGCGCAGCGGCAGACACTATATGCAGCTTTACTTACTCCCGCAAGATTAAACATAATAAATCTCATCATTTGATATCCTACGGCACAAAAGCCTCATCCAATTCAATATTGAACAAGGCTTTTCATCTAATTTTACCACCTGCTTTTACTCAACCAATGTTTTAATTTCCTGCTTTCGCGACCCATTTACAAGTGAATTTTTGTTTTTCACAGAACTTTTTACGTACACTTATTTCCATCGTCCGGCTTTGCAAAGCCAGCTTATTGACTTTGACTATCGACCGTACTGTAAATCGTATGTGTTCTCCAGCACATGCGCTAACTGTACAATCGTATCGTTTATGGGCGTCGCGATCCCCCTCTTTCGTCCTTCTCGACAAATCGCACCGTTTAAAAAGTCCGCTTCTGTCTTACGGCAATTAAAAACGTCTTGTGTGGCCGAAGGATAATGATCTCTGCTCGGGCTTAGCGGTGCCATCGTCTTTTCCCATTTTTGCCACTCCTGATCATAATCCATCTCAATGCCTTTCGCACCCGCTACAGCGATGAGCTCCTTTAAGATCCCCTGCCGCAGCGCACGGCCATCTTCCTGATCAAAGAATTGCCCCATCGTCAACCGAGTCAGGCCGCATGTTAAGTTTACAAAAGCATTGATAATCAGCTTCTGCCAAATAAACTCTTCGGCCCTGTCTGTGTATTCACACAGAAAACCGCCTCGCCTGATGATATCACGCATTACGAGGCATTTCTTTTCTTGCACTGGTGAGTTGCTGTAAAAATAAATATTGCTATTTGGGGTGTTTGTACTGTAATTTACGAAGATTTCGCCCGGGCCCTTTAAAACGCTCGCCAAGTTCAACACGCCAAATCCGATTCGTTCCGGAGCAAAAATCTCCGCCAGAGTATCGGCGTTTCCAATACCGTTTTGAAAGGTCAGAATCAATGTATCGTCATCAAAGAGCGCCCTTGCCCCCTCGACAGCTGAAGCGGTATACATCCCCTTTACCAACACGATGACAACCTCACAAACACCAACGTCCTCTGCTTTTGTCACCGCATTCATCACGACACTTTCTTCACGCTTCTGCCCGTTTTCATTTACATACATTTTCAGCCCTTCGTTTCTGATCTTATTCATATGTGCTTCAAATGGATCGACAAGCCAGACTTCCGCGCCGCCTTTATGTAAATTACTGCCAATAAGTGCCCCCATCGCCCCGGCACCCAAAATCGCTGTCTTCATAAAACACCCTCCTGTTTTATTACCGGCACCAAAGTATCTGCCCATACTCCGATGCTATTTTGACGCTACTTTTCGTCTTTGCTTTCCTGATACTGTTGATCGTAATGCTCTTCGATTACGCGCACGATGCAGTAAAGCGTATCATTGACGGGCGTCGGAATGCCCAGCTCACGCCCAAAGGTAACGATCGCGCCATTTAATGTCTTAATTTCCGTTTGGCGTTTTGCAAACAGAATATCCTGCGCCATAGAAGCCCAATGATGCGACAGGCCGGCCGTCATTGCCGGCAACGCCTCAAAGAATTTCTCAACTGTCACATTTTGGACGCCTTTTGCTTTGGCAACCGTACAAACTTCTTCAACAATCATGAAGCTCAAACGCTGATATTCATCCGCACTCAGTATATCGCCACCCCTCAGGCGCACGATGCCGGAAGTCGCATTGCCCATAATATTCAACAACGCTTTCTGCCAAACATACGTATCGATTTCATCCGTATATTTACAGGACGCGCCGCCTTTTGTCAATGCTTCGGCAAACGCCTCGCCCACTTTACGTTGTTCTTCTCCACGGACAACACTGCCCGTATAAATTGCGGGATCCGCAAAGCAATTGCCCAAAATCTCGCCTGGCGCAATAATTCGGCTCGTCAGGTTCAAACAACCGTAAAAAATACGCTCTTTAGGATAATATTCTGCAATTTTCTCCGGGTTGCCCAGTCCATTCTGGAATGTGCCGATATAGGTATTTTCACCAATCGCATTTTTTGCTCCCTGAAGACCTGCATCAGAATATGTGGTTTTCGTGAGTAAAACAACATAATCCATCACGCCAATATCATCGGCCGTATATGCCGTTTTCATTTTGACGGTTTCCCGATTGTCCGCGCTGTTTAAAATCAAACCGTCTTTCGCAATCTTATCCATATGCTCTTTATATGGATCCACCAACGTAACATCAGCGCCGCCCTTGGCCAAATGTGCGCCCAGGACACATCCCATCGCCCCTGCCCCTATTAATGCAACTTTTCTCATCACTATACTCCTTTTTACAATTAATTAACGCAATACAACCGCTATGTGCCTTTTGTAAACGTTCTCCCAGATGTAAGTGACACACTGCAAAAATTCAAACCATTCTTTTTTGCAGATCATGCGCCGAAGCGATGCTTTGGCGCATATCCGCAAAAGGAAATCAATGGACTTCTTGTTTACTCTTTAAATAAATCTTCGATCGTCGCGCCCTCGTGGATCGCTTTGTACTTCTTAAAGACGCCTAAAGCTTCATTTGCCACCGCTTCCAGTAACATATAACCATTGTTTTTGCGGTCCGCAGCAATTTTATGTTCAATCTCGCCTGGCAGGAAAATTTCGTCAACACCTTCACGACGCGGCGAATTTTTAATGGTCAGGAAGTATTCATCCAAATCTCTTTTCATCTCATCAAGTGGACGGATGATAGACGGATCGATTGCCAGGAAGTAATAGCCCGTTCCACTCGTGCGGCCGGATGCCAGCACAGCTTCTCCGACTTCCGCCTTGGGCAATATGCCTGCGAGCAATTCGAACATCACAATCATACAATAACCTTTTGGCCCGGCCATCGGCGTCAATGTCCCGACAATAGGCGGGTTCATCGTCGGATTAATCACCTTCAGCGGATCATCCGTCGGCCTGCCCTCTGCATCAAGCCCCCAATCGAGCGGCATTTTAATACCCTTGCGAATAGCCATTTCAACTTTTCCGCCGGCAACCGTGGTTGATGCCATATCCAGCATCATCGGCAGCGTTTTATGCCCTGCCGGAAATGCAAGAGAGTTTGGGCTGTTGCCGATCAACCGCTTCGTCCCGCCGAGCGGTGCTGCGAGCGGCTGTGACGGCTGTGCCGACATCCCGATCAAATCCTGTTCAATCGCTTTTAATGTGTAATGCCCCGCTGCACCAAAGTGATGCCCGCCTGTGGCAACGGCGATTCCGATACCATTTTTCTTTGCCAGTTCAATCGCCTTGTCATTGACAATATCTGCCGTTCCAACACCGATTCCATTATCACATTCAAAATATGCCGAAACCGGCGTTTCCTTTATCATGCGTACATTTGGCTTTAAGTTGATTTCGCCGCCTTCAATCGCACGGTCGTAAAATCGCAATCGCGCGATGCCATGGGTATCGACACCTCGAGCATCCGCCGTCGTCAACGTATCTGCCGAACGTGACGCAAGCTCATCGTCAATGCCCATCAACTTCAAGCCCTCATAAGTAATTTCACGCACCTTTTTGATACTCACGTGAATTCCTTTTGCCATCGTACACCTCCTCTAAATATATCTTTTAGCCAATTATTTACTGTAAGCCTTTAAACTTTATTGACTATTCCTTAAAGAGGTCGTATATCGTCGCATCTTGATCAATTGCATTATAATTTTTAAAGATGGCCAGCGCTTCCTTCGCAACTGCTTTGCCCAGCACATAGCCATTCTTTTCTCTGTCTGCAGCGATATTATGTTCAATTTCGCCCGGCAGGAAGATTTCGTTAACGCCTTCACGGCGCGGCGAATTCTTAATCGTCGTAAAATATTCGTCCAGGTCGGTCTTTAATTCATCAATCGGACGGATGATGGACGGATCGATCGCCAGGAAGTAATATCCAAGGCCTCCGCCGCTTCCGACGATCTTAAGACCTGTCGCAGCCCCGGGCAAAATCCCGGAAAGCAGTTCGAACATAACGATCAGGCAATAACCCTTTGGCCCTGCCATCGGCTCTAAGGAGCCTGCCATCGACAGCGTCGTCACGTCGATAACTTCAAATGGGTTTTCCGTTGAATTACCCTGCGCATCGAGTGCCCAGCCGGGCTTTAACTTTTCGCCTTTGCGAATCGCCATTTCAATCTTGCCGCCGGCAACCGTCGTTGAAGCCATATCCAGCATCATCGGCAGCGTCTTATGCCCTGCCGGGAATGCGATGGAATTCGGGCTGTTGCCCAACAGCTTTTGCGTGCCGCCAACCGGAGCGACGAGCAAGAGTGCCGGAGAAGCCGAGACGCCGATTAAATTCTGCGAACTGGCTTTAATCGTATAATGTCCTGCTGCGCCAAAATGGTGGCCGCCACGCGCTACAGCTAGACCGATACCGTTTTTCTTTGCCAGCTCCATCGCCTTTTCATTAACGATGTCCGCCGTGCCAACACCAATACCGTTATCACAGTCAAACAACGCAGAAACCGGTGTTTCTTTTACTAACTTAACGTTTGGCTTTAAGTTAATTTCACCTTCTTTAATCGCTTTGTCATAAAAACGCAGGCGTGCAACACCGTGCGTATCCACACCACGTTTGTCAGCAGTGTTTAAAGTATCCGCACTTCTGCTTGCCAGATCAGCGTCTACACCCATCAGCTTTAATGCCTCATAGGTCACTTCGCGTACTTTTTTTACGCTTACTTTTAATGGTTCTGCCATTTTTTATCCTCCTTATTATAGTAAAGTATTATTTTATCAACCCGCATTTCTTTGCATCTTCCGTTAACTGATCGCGGAAATCCGGATGTGCGATCGCAATAAGCTTTTGAGCACGATTCTCAATCGTCTCGTTCTTCAAATCTGCAATGCCGTGTTCTGTGACGATATACTGCACATCTGTGCGCAACGTCGTCACTGCAGTCCCCGGCTCAAATGCCAATGTGATTTTCGAGACTTTTGTACCATCCTTTTTTGTCAACACGGACGGCAGCGCAATAAACGACTTGCCGCCATTGCTAAGCTGCGCGCCGCGTACAAAATCCACCTGGCCACCCGTCCCGCTGTACTGGCGATAGCCGATAGATTCGCTGCTCACCTGTCCGGTTAAATCGACGCCCATCGCCGAATTGACCGAAATGAAATTGTCGATTTTACCGACGGTAAACGGATCGTTGACGTATGAGAACGATCGGCTCTCTACCTTATCGTTATGATTTAAAAAATCATACATTCGTTTGCTTCCTGCGGCAAAGCCTATAATTGAAACACCTTTGTTGAGATTCTTTTTACTGTTGTTGACTGCGCCGCATTCGATTAAGTCAACCATACATTCCACAAACATCTCCGTGTGAATGCCGAGGTCTTTTTTATCCTTGAGGAAAGAGCCGACCGCATTGTTGATGCCGCCGATACCGAGCTGGATACAGGAGCCGTCTTCGACGCGGTCAACAATAAATCCGGCAATTTGGGCCTCGATTTCATTCGGCGGTGCCGTAGGCACTTCGGTCAGCTCTTCCGTCAAGTCAATCATACATGTTATGTCGTCAATATGTATCATCATGCCTTCGCCTTTAATAACCGGCATATTCTCATTGATCTGCAGGATCACTTTCTCCGCTTCTTTAACCAAAACAGCGTCCGCAGGACAAAGGCCCAAACTGATGTTGCCATCCTCATCCGGAGGCGCAGCCACCATCATCACGACGTTTTCCCTGTTTAATCTTGAGCGTTCTTCCGGCACTTTCGATAAATGAATCACCTGTGTTGCAATCTTGCTGCCACGTTTGATAAACTCGCGTTCCAGCGGGCCTAAAAACATGCTCTTCACATTAATTCTGCCATAACTGTCCGGTAAAAAAAGGCGCAGGGCTTTCGTTGCAAATCCCATATCAACCCATACGTTCTCCAATTGATCCTTTAAATCGTACAAACCGTCCAAAAGCGCATACGGCACGGAATTCATCATGGTCGTACCGATCACATCTCCGGAACTTATATGCGACAATGCTTCGGAAATACTGACGATTTTATCGGAATATTTTTCTCTCCAGTTCATTAAACACCTCTCAATTTAAGGATAATTACTTTATATTGAATTTTAAAACTATTTGATTCTTGAAACAAAAAATGATATAATGGTGTAATATAGAATATTCAAAAATGAATATGCGCACGTCGTAAACGTTATCACTCTTTAAGTATAGCTTTAAACTTTAAAAGGCGCAACATTTATGCAGTTTTTAACGCAAAATGCCAGTTTTGGATTTTTATTAAATCATTTTTTTTAAACTCAACCTAATTTTGGATTAGGA
>CALGIV010000205.1 GCA_937914785.1 uncultured Eubacteriaceae bacterium
GGGCGGCAGTATTGAAACCATCGACCGCATTACAACGCACGATAATCCATACTACATCAAGCACGGCGTCGTGCACTATTCCGTAGCCAATATGCCCGGGGCGGTCTCGCGCACATCAACCTTCGCGCTCTCCGGCGTTACACTGCCCTATGTGCGCAGGATTGCGGAGCAAGGCGTTATTGAAGCAGTCAAGGCCGACGAAGCGCTTTATCTCGGCGTCAACACGTACGACGGCTCTGTTACGTATAAGGCTGTCGCAGAAGGGCTCGAGATGCCTTATGTCGAGTTAGCTGATTTAATTTGACAAGTTGGCAAAATATACGTAAAATGCACTTTTAAGTGACAAGAATTGATAAAAGCAGGCTAATAACTTAGCCTGCTTTTTACTGTTTTTAACAAACCAGAACATCTTTATTTAAATTTACTATAACAGCTGTTATGACTTAATAAAAAGGCTGATATATACGCCCAACAAAACAAGACTGAAACAAATATAGTCGTCATATGGAAAGAACCATTTTTGAGCCATCAGGAAAAAGAAGTATACGATAGCTGCAATTAAAATACCCGCCTGTATTGCAAAAGTCCCTTTTTTGATTATCTTTAACCTGGCAATTCTATAAAGCCAAAAACCATTGATCAAGTAAATCAACCACCGGCTATATACATACAGTGCACTGAGATAGATTTTACTTGGGTCCATACGATAATAAAGAGAAAACAACTTAGGGGCAAAAATCATCAGATACAGACACAATGTATAAATACATAGTTTTACATAATCATTCTTTTTCAAAATATTCTCACCCCTTCGACATAATCAATTATATTAATCTGACTTACACTTATATCGTAAACATTTACATGTATTTGATCAAGTTATACTGCATATAGTGTTAATTTTTCTTTATTCGAAAATGCTTTTTACTTGCTTTTGTTTGGTTTTGAGGACAGGATTTTGGAGTCAAAATCATAATTGTTATGTTGTCAGTTTGATGTTTGATTTATTTTGATTGTTTATTCTTTTGCTGTCTTCGCGCTTTTCTCCTGCTGGAAAAGCGAAAGTATAAACATAGAAGAAAAAATAATCATCTATTTATCTCTGGCATAGTAGTAGAGTGGTTTAAATGCAGAATTTTGAAATCATAGTAACAAATATTATATTATCAGTTTGATATTTGACTCTTCTTCATTCTATTATTACATATAACAAAGCCGCCCTCCGGCGGCTTACTCAACACGTTATTTCAACTACCATCAAACGACAGCAGCTTGCTCCGCATTTAACACTTGTCGGGCGATAAAGTTCACAAAAGGCTTGTCATCACGACGTGCTTCTTCAAGCAGCGCATAATACTCCTTCTTTTCCGACGGAGCGATGATCGCCGGCGGATAACCATCCTGCAACAGCACAAGGTTCATCAACAGGCGCGCAACTTTCCCGTTGCCAATATTAAACGGGCGGATAAAGGCAAAGCGCTTGTGCAGCTGTGCCGCAAGCTCAACGGGGTGATATTTTCCGCGTTCATCATTGACCCACTCCGTCAGGCGCATCAGTTCAATGCCGATACGCTGTGGCGTACAGGACGTATGCAATGAACCGGGCGCCATCGCCTCATAAAGACGAAAACAGCCGGCCTGCGTCAAGTCGGCTTCCTGATAGAGAAGCTGATGGAAATTCAACGCCAAATCGGCAGACAGCCGGCGCGTCTCTGCCTGCAGGAACAAATAGTCGTATGCACTCAAATGCCCTTTCACTTCTAACATCTCTGTCATCGACTTGTCGGCCAACGCTTCAGCGCCATTCATCACCATCTCTACATCCGCCGCACTCAGGCTGCCGCCATCCAGCAGCGCGCTGTTATAGATATATTTCAGTTTAAAATCCTGCTGAAGTTTTGCTGCAGGATAACGCTTATGAAACTCTTTACGGTAAGCTTCTATCTTCTCTACGTTCATTTACAGCCCTCCCAAAAACAAATTACCTTCATTATAGCGATTTTATCGACAGGATACAAGCCCTACTTACAATGCTTTGCTCTCCAAAACCGGGTTTTCATCCGGCAGTTCCACCGATAACGCACGCATCACCTTTTTCAATTCGCGTACAAACAGCACCACCGTCGCACACACAGCGAGAAAGTCTGCGATCGGCTCAGCCAAAAATACCGCAAACAACTGATTTTCAAAGAAGTGCGGCAACATGTAAATCAAGGGGACAAGCAAAATAATTTTACGCAATATAGCCAAAAACAGCGATGCTTTCGCATTGCCAATGGCAATCAACGTTCGCTGACAGGCCAGCTGAATGCCGAGTAAAAACCCGCAGGCCATATAAATACGCAGTGACCACATCGTAAACTCGATAAGCTGTGTATCCTGCGTGAAGATGCGTGCGAAAAGCCCCGGCACCGCCATCACTGCCAGCCAGAAGATCACCGAATAGATTAACGAAGCCTTTAACAGCGCCTGAAACGCCTCTTTCACACGCTGAGCATTTTTCGCTCCGTAATTGTAGCTGATAATCGGCTGCGCCCCTTGCGCAATTCCAGTCAGCGGCAGAATAGAAAACTGCATCACACTCGTCAAAATCGTCATCGAGCCAACTGCCAGATCGCCGCCGTAACGCAACAGCGAAGAATTAAAACACACCGCAATCAGACTCTCCGTCGACTGCATAATAAACGGCGCCATCCCCAACGCCAGACAAGGCAAAATAATTTTAGCTTTCAGACGCAAATTTTCCTTACGAATGCGCAGCACTGTCTTTGGTCCGGACAAAAACCGTACGACCCAGATGGCCGAAATCCCCTGTGAAATTATCGTCGCCAACGCAGCACCCGACACGCCCATCTTCAAGCCAAAAATAAAGATCGGATCCAAAATAATATTCGATACCGCGCCGATCAGCACCGTATACATACTGATTTTTGCAAATCCCTGCGCCGTAATAAAGGCATTCAGCCCCAACGACAGCTGCACAAAGATCGTGCCGATTGCGTAGATGCGCATATAACCCATCGCGTGGACAATCGTATTCGCGCTGGCGCCAAAGCGCAGCAGAAACCATTCGCCAAACAATAAAAAAGCCGCCGTAAGAAAGACCGAGATCAGCACCAGCAAACTCGTGCAGTTGCCAAGAATGCGCTCCGCTTCATCGCTTTTGCCTTCCCCCATTTTAATGGAGGCCCGCGGAGAGCCGCCCATGCTGACCAGAGCCGTAGACGCCGAGATGAGCAGAATCAGCGGCATACAAACGCCGATCCCCGTCAGTGCATCCCGGCCAATATCGGGTATATGCCCAATATACATACGATCAACCATATTGTAAAGCACATTGACGATCTGTGCTGTGACCGCCGGCAATGCCAGATTAAACAACACTTTGCTGATCTTCCCCGTAGCCAACTGCTTTTCATTTTTATGCATCCTATTGCCACCTCTTATAAATGCCTTTCCACATTGTCTATCAGCTTTTCGATCAGGAGCAAAAACTGCTCTCCTTCTTCTCGCGTAAAGCACTCACCGACCATCTTAAAAAAGTCCTCCTGAACCGCTTTAAGCTCTTTTGCAATCATCCGAGCCTCATCGGTTAAGATCAGATGCATGATGCGCCGGTCCACCTCGTCCTGACGTACATTTAAATACCCTCTTTGCCCCAGCGAATCGATCGACTTGCTCACCAAAGACTTTGAAATAGAACGGTGGCGAACGATGTCGCTTGCCGTATCATAACCTTCGTTGTTGTATAAAAACAACAGCACGTCTTTCTCATTCGGCGTCAAATCAAAGCGTTCAAGGACTTCAGCAAAAACGCGCTCATACAACTTAGCCGTCTTCCACGAAGCCGCAATATACATCTTCCAAAATTGATTCATTGACAATACATCCTATTTAGTTCAATTGTGAACTATTATATCATACTCCATTTATTTTGCAAGCTGAAAATTAACAGCATTAAAAAACCCTCCGGCCTTAATCCGCAGGGTTTTATCTATAAACCAATACTATATTTTAAATAAAAAGCTCCGGTGCATTATGCTGTAAAAGCAATTCTTCCAGACGATGAACGCTTGCCAAGAATTGTTCATTTGTAAACACGATGGCCGTATGCGGGCAACTTTTAGTACACGCGCAACATCGGATGCATTTTGTATTGTCAATTACACCAATTTGCTCAATCGCACCCGTAGGACACTGCGCAACGCAAAGACCGCATTTATTACAGTTATCCTGAAATTGCGGACCGAAAGGCTCTTTCTTGCCGGCGTTCGCAGGATGCGTCCGATAAGGCCGTTTGCCGGCAATCACGCCGACCGGCAATACCGGCTCTTGCCCTGCCCGCAACTTACCGATTACGGCGGCCCCAAACGCTTCTGCCTGCTTTAAATCTTCTGCATCCGGCCTTCCGGCAGCAATCTTAGGGCTGAAGGAATGCTCGCCGATAAACGCAGCGCCTGCAACAGGTAAAAATCCCCTGCCGCGCAGAATATCCTCCGCCTCGACCAGATAATCGTCATAATGACGATTTCCATACACGCCAACCACCACACAAAAGGTATTCTGTGCGACCAATGTATTCAGAATCGGATACAGGACATTAAGCACTCTGCCAAAATAGACCGGCGTACCAATTATTACCAAATCACGCTCTGTAAAGGCAGGAATTTTCGGCAAACTGCTCAGATGCGTAAGGTCGTAGACTTCTTGCGGCATCCCAGTTCCCTTCGCAATCGAAAGCACCACATTTTTTGTCGTGCCGGTTGCACTGAAATAAACCACACTTACCTTCTCAATATTCATCAAAAGACCTCCTGTTTAATTTATTTTAATCCAATATACTATTCGGTAAAGACATGATATCATTATCCCTATATGCCAACAAGTACGCACTTTCTTATACCCTAACTTACCAATTGGTAAGTTGCTGATCCAAACCAAAAGCAATCTAACGATATTTCAAACTCAAAAGAACGCAAACAAGAAACTATTTACGACCCATCTTTTCTGCATCTACCCCAAAACCACAGTTTGTGAAAAGAAATGCTGATGAATAACTCAGAGGCGCCAAAATATACCGGGTAATCTTTTTTGCTGTACTCATTTGTTTGCACTGCACAATTAAAAAGCTTGCCTGTTCCATAAAATAAATTTATGATATAATAATATCTGTACATCAAGTCTGAAAAGACGCGCATAAGGAAATTTGATATGATCAATAATAATAAACCAAAAAGTTTTCTGCAAAGCTTCCTATGGGTAACAATCATGCTGCTGTC
The DNA here is from genome assembly GCA_937914785.1 of uncultured Eubacteriaceae bacterium. Lineage (GTDB taxonomy): Bacteria > Bacillota > Clostridia > Eubacteriales > UBA1433 > CALGIV01. The sequence continues at coordinate 5,280 of CALGIV010000205.1, forward strand.
GATGGGAGCTGTATTTCTAGGCATCGCTGCGATTATGCAGTTTGTGTCCATATCCCCTCATAACATCAACGTGACTATCAACGGAATTCGACAGCCCCCTACAGAAGAAACCGTACGTACATTCCGTTTCATGTTTTTATTGATATTCGGCATTATCGGCCTGATCCTGGCAATTACAGGAGGCATCATTGCCGGACGTGCCGGTATGCGGCGCAGGCGTGCGCACCGTCTGAAAGAAGAAGGGGTGCGTATTATTGCTAATGTGGTGCAACATACAGCATCCGCCATCTATGTCAACCATCGCAACCTGACACGTCTGCACTGCGCACATACCGCCTCCGATGGCCGAATATATATCTTTAAAAGCGGACTTCTCCGGATGGATCCTGTTCCATACCTGTATCAGGGTCAGGTAAATGTTTATTACGACAGAGACAACATCAACAACTATTATGTGGATATAGACGGCAGCGTCGGAGTTGGCAACAGAGTCATTGAATTGTAAAAAAAGTGCGAGGGCGGCAACTGCCACCTTCTGAACATATCTTCATCGTGCTATCTTATATCGGCCTCCTGTATGTAATTCAGACAAGTTTTGCTTTTATACAAAATCAAACATTCAACCGATAAAGCCGAAACCTGATTATGATCCCAAAAGAGTATTCAAAAGAAAAAAGCTGTTGCTTTATTTACAACAGCTTTATTGATCACTTTCTTATTTAAATGACGTTCAATCTATTTTGCCTGCCCCTGGCTTGTCCCCTTTTGTGTAAGAAAATCCGGAATATCAAACCCGCCTCCACCGCTTCCGCCGCTCGGTGAGACCTGACTGACGTAATTAAATCCCGTCGCGATAATCGTGATTTTAATTTCTTCTTCCATATTCTGATCAATCGTCGCACCGAAGATTACATTCGCATCCGGGTCCGCGCTGTCTTTGGCAATCTGCGCCGCCTTTTCAACATCAAACAGCGTCATATCGTTTCCACCTGTAATATTGATCAACAGACCGGTCGCGCCGTCAATTTTCGTCTCCAGCAGCGGGCTCTGAATCGCCTGATTTGCCGCTTCTGCCGCTTTGTTTTCACCCGTTGCATAACCCATACCCATATGCGCCATACCAGCTTCCTTCATAATCGTCTTCACGTCTGCAAAGTCCAGGCTTACGAGCCCAGGCTTCGTAATCAAATCACTGATCCCTTTTACGCCCTGCACGAGCACACTGTCTGCAATCCGGAAAGCATCTTTTAGCGAAGTTTTATTGTCTGCAATTTTTAGCAGCCTGTCGTTCGGAATCGTCACGAGAGAATCT
>CALGIV010000206.1 GCA_937914785.1 uncultured Eubacteriaceae bacterium
CCTCCTCTTTTAAGAACAGATTTGTTGTAATTAATTTATTTCATCCTTGTGTATGAACAAAAGTGGAGCCTGCGAACGGATTCGAACCGGCGACCCCATCCTTACCATGGATGTGCTCTACCTACTGAGCTACGCAGGCTGGTGGAGGGAGATGGATTCGAACCATCGTAGGCGACGCCAACGGATTTACAGTCCGCCCCCTTTGGCCACTCGGGCACCCCTCCGGCGCCATTATGATACTAAACTTTTCTCATTCAGTCAATATTTTTTTCTTTTTCTACTATTAATATGCGCATAATAAAGATGAAGAGGCTTTTAAAGTTTGCCTCAATTCAATCTGAATTCAATATTTTGTTGTTATTCTGCATTTAAAGCAAATGATCAATTAAGATAAAAGTGAGGGTTAAAACAATGTCTGATTCATATAATGATAACTATGGTTATGATCCGGATGATATGTATAACAAAACATTTGTTGAAAGCGATTATACGGTGACGGATGAGCCGGATAAAAAGAAGGGTAAGAAGGAAAAGGTCAATATGCGCAAACGTTCGCTTGTTATGATTATAATTTTATGTGTTGTGCTTTCTTCCATCGTTGGTTTTGGCGGTGGATATCTGGCTTTTAATCTTATGGGCGGGCAAAGTGCATCCGGTTCTCCGGTGCTCTATCAAAGCGTTCAGCGCACGGCTTCCGGTGATGACAGTTCTCTGGGATTATCGCCCGCCGATGTTGCAGAGTTGGTAAAAGACAGTGTGGTCGCTATTACGACTGAGACGGTTCAGTATGGCTATTTTATGCAACAGTATGTATCGGAGGGTGCCGGCAGCGGGGTCGTTATTACGGAAGATGGGTATATTTTGACGAACAATCATGTGATACAGGGAGCGAATTCCATCATGGTGACCTTGCAAAATGGAGAGACGTATAACGCTGTGGTAGTTGGTTCTGATTCAGAAAATGATATTGCTGTCTTAAAAATAGAGGCCAAAGGGCTTACACCCGCTGTTTTTGGTAATTCCGATGAGCTGCGTATGGGCGATATGGCAATCGTTATCGGCAATCCATTGGGGACGCTGGGCGGCAGCCTGACGCAGGGGCGTATCAGTGCGCTGGAGCGTGAGATTGAGCTTGAAGGGCAGACGATGACGCTGCTGCAGACAGATGCGGCTGTAAATCCCGGCAATTCCGGCGGCGGACTGTTCAACGACAGCGGCGAGCTGGTCGGTATTATCGTTGCAAAGAGCATTTCGACAGATGTAGAAGGTATCGGTTTTGCCATTCCAATTGATGATGTAAAGGAACTGGTCGCTCAAATCATTTCCGGTGAGTATGTTGCCAGTGCGGCGAGCAGTGTCTACATCGGTATTCAATTGATTGATATCTCATCAATGGATATTGCAAGGCAGTATAATCTGACGAAGACAGGAATTTACGTCACACAGGTGTTTGAAGATGGACCGGCAGCACACGCGGGCATCGAGACCGGCGATTTGATCATTGGTGTGGATGATAAAGAGGTTACGAATTTGTCGGATTATAAGGCTATTATGAAGGATTATCAAGTAGGGGATACTGTGAAGCTTAATATTCTGCGTGGCAGCCGGATCGTCAATGTCAATGTCAAACTTGCGGAATCGCCGGAGTAAAAATATAAAAGAGCTTTTTAAGGCTCTTTTTTTATTTTTTGTACTTCCAATTTTTTTGTGCAAGTGAAAAGCGCGCAAAACCCCGCGGCTGGTTAGAATTCAAAGGGGGAAACAGCTGCTCAAGCGAAAGTCCTCCATCGCTCGGCAAGGCACGGCCATTGGTGGGCCGTGCCGCTTTGCTGAACTTGGCCGTGTATGAGTCGGCCAGGTTCCCGGCTGTCTTCCTGTGAGCTTTCAATATCTCCTCCATTTTCTCCCCTTGAATTTTAAAGGCCGATAAGGGTAAGGGTTTGTATGTTGAATAGGCAGTTGAATGAATAATTAACTTCAGTAAAATCTTATGATTTTGTGTACTGATATTGAATCGTATATATCATTTATAACGACCCAAGAACTCTATATTTAAAACTAAACTATTATCAAGAAACAGACATTCAATCAAAAACAATTAAGCTCGAGTAGGACCCCAAAGGAATACCCAAAAGAACCCGGCCATGAAAAAGCAGGGGCGTTCTTCAATACATATTGAAAGCTTAAAGGAAGCGGGACGGAAAATTGGCCGACACATGCACGGCCAATTTTAGCTTTGCGTCGCAGCCCACCTGAAGGCT
>CALGIV010000207.1 GCA_937914785.1 uncultured Eubacteriaceae bacterium
CCCACCCTGCATTCGGCCAGCAACGCTGTTCCGCGTCCTTTGACTTCGTAGACGAATACGACGTTTCCGTCGCGCACATCGCTGACGCTGAGCGGGCGTGAAAAAAGCGGTTCATCCGCCCAGGCGCGTATCATATAAAATTGCCCGGGTGAGATGTTTTCCGCTCTTGTCTGAACTTTTAGTTCGTAGATGTTTTGTGCTATCGCTTCATTGCGAACCACTAAAGCCATTTACAGATATCCTCTTTCATTTCAATTGCAGCCTGCCGAATATGCTTGACGAACGTCTCGTCCTCGCTGATCTTCTGATGCGCCGTCAGGATTGCGCGGGAAGAGTTCACGACGCCGCAAATGCCATCTTTAAACAGTTGCGCCAAATCTTCCCCCGTCCCGCCCTGCGCACCGTAACCCGGAATCAGATAAAAGGTGTTCGGCATCCATTCCGATATGCAGGCAATCTCTTCCGGATAAGTCAGACCGACGACCGCGCCGATGCTGCTGTAGCCGCAGGGTTGAATATACTCTTTGCCCCAGGCATCGATTTTGCCGGCCACGTGGTAGTAAAGCGGCCGCTTGCCGATCGGAATATCCTGAAAGTCGGACGAGGACTTATTCGACGTCTTCAACAGGATAAAGATGCCTTTATTGCCCGTCTTTAAATAGTCAAAATAGGGCGAAATGCTGTCGATGCCCATATAGCCGTTCACCGTGACAAAATCCGCTTCAAAGTCGCCTTCAAAATGTCCTTTGGCGTACATCTTCCCCGTCGCGGCAATGTCTCCGCGCTTAATATCCGCAATCGCAATACTGCCGACCTGACGAATGTATTTCAGCGTCATACTGTAAGCGATCATCCCCTCGATACCCAGCGCTTCGTAGTAGGCAATCTGAACTTTAAAACACGCGCACACATCGCGCAGGGCATCGATGACGCGCTTATTGAATTCCAAAATCTTTTCGGCATCAGACTTTGGCTTTTCCAAAATAAATTCCGGCAGATACTCGATTTTTGTGTCAAGCCCGACACAAACCGGCGATATTTCTCTTGCTCGCTTACAAAGCTTGTCCATAATCATATCGAACTACCCCATTTACAAAAGTTTTTAAAACTCTGCCGCGCAAAGAAGCGCCTTCAAACGGCGTATTGCGGCTTTTTGAACGCCACCCGGCAGTATCGAGCGTATACACCTCTTCAACATCTGCAACGATCAGATCCGCCGGTGCGCCCGGAGCGATGATGCCGCCGGGTAATCCAAGCAGCCGGCGCGGATTATAAGCGCTCATTTCCGTAAAACGGTTGAGCGAAATGCCATTGTCATAAAAAACCTTCAAATACATCCCGAATGCGCTTTCCAGATTCGCAAGGCCCGGGCTTCCCTTCACTTTATCCTCGGCGCTGTGCGGCGCGTGGTCGCTGGCCAGGATATCGATCGTCCCGTCGCACACTGCTTCGATTAATGCTGATACATCATCCTGCGTACCAAACGGCGGATTGACCCGATAGTCGATCCCACAGGCAAACAGATG
>CALGIV010000208.1 GCA_937914785.1 uncultured Eubacteriaceae bacterium
CCAGGTGCGGCTCAACGGATTCCAAAATGTCGAACAAAGCGAGGCTGCCGGCTGTGTTTTCGCCTTCACCCAGGCGAATTGTGCCGATTTCGCTCATAGCGTTTTTTAATTTATAGGATGCGGACAGGATTTGCTTAATATTGTCCGTCGTCATCAGGCTTGCCTGCGGCGCAAGGGCGCGCGGCGCGACGGAAGACGAGGCTTCAATCGGCAGAACGTCGGCTTCTTGTATATACTTTGCATATTCGTATGTATTTGTTGAATTATAGTAATACAGCCCTGCCAACAGAATTAAAAGAATCTGACTCGTCGTCATATACTCACCTCTTTTAAATAAGATTTGGCCGTATCAAAATATAAGTTTTGATACGGCTTTGCTCGTTTAGAAACAACCGTCTCCTGCAAGCAGCAGTACGACGACAATAATTAAGATGATGCTGTTATCGTTGAAAAGATTGCCGAGGAAGCCACCGCCACCGCCGCATCCGCAGTCGCCGCGACCGAGGAGATCGTCGCCGAACAGCAGAATGATGACGAGGATGATTAGAATCCAGGAATTTTCCTCGCAGCAAAAGTTACCTAGTATGTTGTTTAACATAGTTTTCCTCCTGTTTAATAGGTTATCTTTAAAAACGTCTGTCTGGTGGATAAGGCTGAGCCGTATCCAGTTAGGCAAATAATTATATAAGCAGAAGGATACGGCGTACGTGCCGTATCCTACCAGACCGTTTATCCGTTAAAGAGTATTATTAAAAGCAAGAAGAAGAATAAAAGTGTTGAATCGTCTTTGCCAAAGAATCCACAGTTGTCGAATAAAAGCACCAACAACAAGAAAAACATTAACAGTGTATCGCCACTGCAATCGCAAAATATACCCATAGTTACCCTCCGTGTCTTTTGTATAACGACAATTATCTTAGTTCTGATGTGTTTTAAATTGTCATATATTTTTCAGAGTTTATGTTTAAGCAAACTGAACTCTGCCTATTGCCATAATACGCATCGATGGCGTTTGTGTGCATAATTTTCACTTAAAAAACAGCGGTGCATATATTGGGATTAAGAAAGGAAGGTGTTTTAAATTTCATATGGATAAAGATGTTCAAAAAGCGATAGACGCCGTCAGGCAAATCAGCGGAAAAGATCAGGGCAGTGTTGAAAAGCAAGTCGAGGAATTAAAGAAGCGCGGGCTTTATGATCAGGTGTTGGAAGTAGACAGAAAATATGGTGAAGAAATCAGCAAGGTCGTTAAAATGAAAGACAAAATGACGACTGATGAAAAGGCTGAGATGATTATGGAAATGAAAAAGAACATGACTAAAACCGAGCGGACAAAGTTCGATAAGATGGTCGATAAACTCAGCGAATACGTAAAGAAAAACAAATAAAGGCAGGTGTAGAGATGTTAGGTAAATTGTTTGGCTCAAACAGGCAGGAAGGCGAAGGCCAGGAGCGAACATCATTATTAGGTAAGCTATTGAAAGGCAACAGCGAAGAAAACCAGAAGCGACGTGAAGAAAAGCATGCGGAAATAGATCAGCGTCATCGGGATATACGCAGGCGTAAAGAGCAGCGCCGTCGGGAGTTGGAGAAAATGAGACGTGAGCGGCGCAATAATCATAGAAGAAGAGGGCGCGCGAGAGAAGAAGAGGAAGAGCCGGAACAACAGGCTCAACTTTCTGTCGTCGAAAATGAAGAAAAAACAACGGAGTATGAACGGTATTAGGAAACGGCATCTATGAAAAACAGACGAATTGACGAAATGGTACTTGGCAAAATAAAAGACAGCACGAGTGCGGCGGATGAGAAAGTTTCATTAATTATTTACGCAAAAAAAATTGATAAAAATTTATCAAATATATTGACCTCGTGTGATTGCGAGGTCAAGTATAAGTTGAGCGGCATTAACGCTTATGCTGTCGATGTGCCGGCAAAGAATATTAACGAGCTGGCAAAAATTCGGCAGATCAGCTACATTGCACATGATGCCAAAGCGGATACTTGTTTAAACATCGCGCGCGCAGCGGTCGGTGCAGAATATGCGCACGGCGTTGGCCTTGACGGCGAGAATATCTGCATTGCGGTGCTGGATACGGGGCTTTATCCACACAACGACATCATCTTGCGGAAAAAGGGAGAAGTAAAGGCATTTGCCGATTTCATCAACGGGCGCACGAAGCTTTACGACGATAATGGTCATGGTACGCATGTATGCGGCATTATCGCTTCAAACGGCATGTCGTCCGGCGGACGGTATAAGGGCGTCGCACCGGCAGCAGACTTGGTCGTCGTAAAGATTATGGATAAAAACGGCGGCGGCCTGATTTCGGATATTGCAGCCGGAATCGAATGGGTAATCGAAAATAAAGAAAAATATAATATTCGCATCGCTTCAATGTCGCTTGGCGTAGAAAACAGCAACGGGCGTAACGATGCACTGATGCAGGAAGCAGAGCAGATGTGGGATCATGATATTGCTGTTTTTGCCGCGGCCGGTAATAATGGGCCGAAATCCAGAAGCATCAATTCGCCTGGAACATCGTCGAAAATCATTACCGTGGGCTGCGTGGATGATATGCGGACAGTGCCGATGCACGATGATAAAATTGCGGAGTTCTCTTCGCGTGGTCCGGCGGGACGACTTTCAAAGCCGGATGTCGTGGCACCCGGCGTCGATATCATCTCCTTGCTGAACACGCAGCGGCGCTATACAAAAATGAGCGGCACTTCAATGGCCACCCCGATGGCTGCCGGCATTGCGGCGCTGATGCTGCAAAAAAAGCCGGAATTGACGCCGAATAAGATCAAGCAGATGATGATGTCGAATACGTTCGCCTTAAATGAAGGAGCCCATGCACAGGGGCGCGGCGAGATTGATATGGTAAAAATTTTAAAAATGCTTTAGCCGGAGATAATTTGCAGCTTCAGCAATATATATAGTAATATGGATATCAATAAAAAAATCAGGCAAGGGTTCCTGATTGTCGTAATATTACTCGTTTTATTATTGCTGTTCGCTCATATTACGCTGATCATTGAACTAAAACAAATCGGAGCGGCCGAATACGTCAGGAGCACATTTTTGCCCGTAGAAGAAAAGATGCACGTAAAATACGGCCGTTCCATTTTTGAAGATACGCAAAACGATATCCGCATCGGGGTGGAGCGTATCACGACGGAAATTTATTACATTACATATTCCTGGGTGAGCGGCAATCTGACGTATAATGCGGTAAGCCTGGTTGTTGAACAGACGGAGCAGCGGCCGTTGAATGTAGCGGAGAGCTATCAGGGGTGCTATGCAATAGATGATAATAATAATCATTATTATCCGATGTTTTATCAGGAGGCGCCGTATCCGCCGGATGATCCGTTGGGATATAAAAATACGTTATACGTTAAATTTTGGCCGTTTGACAGCCAGGCCGATACGGTAACGCTATACTTATCTTACGCCGGATATGATTATATTTTTGAAGATATCCCTATTCGGTAAATAAAATCGGGATGCAATTGTTGCATCCCGATTGTGCAGTGTTTTTTTTATGCAAGCCCTGCAGCTTTGTTTAAAGCGTCCAACAGTGCATCTACATCAATGCCATGCGCGCCGGCGCCTTCTTCCAATGTCTCGTATTGTGCTGCAAAACATCCGAGACAGGGTAAATTGAATTGAAAGAATGCTTCCCTTGCATTGGGATGTTTTTCAATAATCGACGTTATTGTATCTGTTTTCTGTATTTTCATTTTTTTACCTCCAATTAATAAACTTAATATTACCGCATAAATAAAAAAAAATCAAATATAAATTTACATTTCCTTAATATTTCTGTATAATCAAAGTATATCAAAATGGTATAAGTTCAGGTGTGTGAAGTTATTCTGCTAAGAAAGGGGTGCAATATGATTCAGCAAAATGTAAACGTTAAAGTAGAGGGAGGCTTGCACGGGAAGACTGCAAGCGCATTGGTAGAGTTAGCTGGTAAGTGTAAAAGCGATATTCACATTCAGAAAGAGAATGCTACGGTCAATGCAAAGAGCATCATTGGTGTTATGATATTAAATGTAAAACAAGGCGATGAAGTAAGCGTTCAGGTTGACGGAATCGATGAGGAGAAGTCGATGAAGTTGATCGCCTCACTGCTGATGGATGAGGAAAAATAAAAAACATAAGAATCAAGGGTCTGCTTTGGGCAGGCCTTTTGATTTATTTCCTATTTTTTGTTTTAGAAATTCTTTTTTTGGTATATAATAATGGACTATATAACAAAAATACACGAGATTAAATTAACAAAATGGATCGGAGGTCCCATGATCAAAAAGATAGCGGTTTTGACGAGCGGGGGTGATGCGCCCGGGATGAATGCAGCAATCCGTGCGGTCGTGCGGACGGGACATTACTATAATATTGAAGTCTATGGCGTCTACCAGGGATATGCCGGCCTGATTGAGCGTGAGGTACGTTTGATGGACGTATTGGCCGTTGAGGATATCATTCATCTTGGTGGGACCGTGCTCAACAGCAGCCGGAGCAAATTCTTTTGTACGGATGCGGGTAAAGAGCAGGCGAAATTG
>CALGIV010000209.1 GCA_937914785.1 uncultured Eubacteriaceae bacterium
ACAGACGGTTGAATTAGGCCGAGAATAGCGGCTGCGAGCATGATACCTGCTGCAAAGCTCAGTACGGCGTCGTTAAACTTATGAGGAATATTTTTAAATAGAAAGCCTATCACGGCGCCGAAGACAGTAGAGAGGCCGATGACGGTGGCTGTAATTAGCACAAGTTTCATCTATTTCCCCCGAAATTTGATTCGTATAGGTGATTTATCTATATTATTATAACACTTTCTGAGCGTAATAAAATACTTGACAAAATATTTTCTCCTGTTATAGAGTAGTAACGAAGACAGATAAAAGAAAAGTTGGAGAGCAATGAATTTTTTAACGAGTTTTGCGCCTTTTTTATATGACTGCGTACTGCCGATCTGCATCGGCTATTTTTTGGTGAACATTATAAAAATAAAGCGCGATGCGCTGGATATTTTGTTTAAATTCGGCATCTGGGTAGTCGCTTCTCTCGTGGCCTTGTTTTCCGTCTGGGTCATCAAGATTGATATGGGGCTGATCTGGCTGCCGGTTTCGGGATTATTGATGCAGGTGATTCCTTTGCTGATCGGCCGGTGGCGGATGAAGCGCTATTCCGACTTTACATATGCGGATAAAGGGAGCTACCTGCTTTCGATGACGTTATTTAACGCGGCGATTTTAGGTAAAGTGGCCGTTTTCTTTTTGTTTGGCGAGATAGCGTATGGATATGCGGAGATTATCTTAACGCTTGGCAATATCTATATCTACGGTTATGCGTTCCCGCTGGCGGCACGGTATCAGCAGCTTAACGAGGGGCAGGAAGTGAAAAAGTGGAACTTGAAAAGCCTGCTTACATTAAATCAATTGCCGCTGGCCTTTACGATCCTTGCGGTCATTTTAAATGTTTCCGGCATAGCGCGTCCGGCGTTTGCTTCCCGGATGATCAAGCCACTGGTGCATATTTCAGCCTGGTGTTCGGCACTGCCGATCGGGGCGACGATTCACTTTAAGACGATGCGCAAGTATCTATTTGTCGGGCGCGATGTGGCGGTTACGAAATTTCTGGTTGTGCCGGCGATCATTATGCTGTTATCTCTGATTTTCATTAAAGATTCGCTGATACTGAAGACTTTGCTGGTTATCTCCGCTTCTTCGGGGCCGATGGTGGCGATTATGTTGTCAAAGCTGCATAAACTGAACACCGATATGGCGATGTCGTCATTTATTTTAACGACGGCGATGTATCTGGTTATTTTAGTACCGGTATTCATCTTGGTATTTCAACATATTTGGGTATAAGCCCATTATTAAGTCGAATTAAAGCTTGCAATTTGACAGGATGTGGCGTAAAATACTGGCTTGTGATAAGAAGAAGCGCTTGAAAGGAATGACTGAATGAAAATGGAATTACGGAATGTTGCCATCATCGCGCACGTCGATCATGGCAAAACAACGTTGATAGATGCAATGCTCAAACAAGGCGGTATGTATCGCGAGAATCAGACTGTTGTTGAGCGCGTGATGGACTCAAACGATCTGGAGCGCGAGCGCGGGATTACGATTTTGGCCAAAAATACTGCGGTTCAGTATGGTGATACAAAGATCAATATCGTCGATACACCGGGGCATGCGGACTTTTCGGGTGAAGTAGAGCGTGTTTTGAAAATGGTTAACGGCGTCATCCTGCTCGTCGATGCGGCGGAAGGCCCGCTGCCGCAAACGCGGTTCGTGCTCAGTAAATCGCTGGAGCTCGGGCATCGGGTTATCATCGTCGTCAATAAGATTGACCGGCCGGACAGCAGGATTGAAGAAGTCGTCGATGAGATCGTCGATTTGTTGATCGACTTGGATGCCGATGACGAACAGGTAGATGCGCCTATTTTGTATTGTTCGGCCCGCAGCGGCACGGCTTCATTGGCACCGAATGAAGCGGGAACGGATTTGAAACCGCTGTTTGAGACGATTTTAACCTATATTCCGGCGCCGGAAGCAGATATAGATGCGCCGCTGCAAATGCTGGTATCCGCAATTGACTATAATGATTTTGTCGGCCGCATTGCAATCGGCCGTATCGAGCGCGGTCATATTCGACAAAATCAGGAGATTGCGGTTTGTAACTATCACAACGCTGATGAGGTTGAAAAGGCACGGGTAAGCAATCTGTATGAGTTTGAAGGATTAAAGCGTGTAGCTGTTGAAGAAGCAGAGGCAGGCAATATCATCGCGTTGTCCGGCATTGCCGATATTACGATCGGGGATACGATTTGCAGCGCTGAGGCGGTTGAGGCCCTGCCGTTTGCTCAGATATCGGCGCCGACGATGGAAATGACGTTTTCTGTGAACGATTCGCCGTTTGCGGGCAGGGAAGGAAAATATGTGACCTCGCGCAATCTGCGTGAGCGGCTGTGTCGCGAAACGTTAAAAGACGTTTCTTTAAAAGTCGAAGATACAGATTCAACAGACGCCTTTTACGTCGCCGGACGCGGCGAGATGCATTTTTCGATATTGATCGAGACGATGCGGCGGGAAGGTTATGAGTTTCAAGTGTCTACGCCGCGTATTTTGACAAAAGAAATCGACGGCGTAAAGTGCGAGCCGATCGAGCGGCTTATAGCCGATGTGCCGAGCGAGGCGGTTGGGGCAGTTATTGAAAAGATTGGTACGCGAAAAGGAGAAATGCTGAAAATGACGCCGTCAGGCTCGCGTATGAAGTTGGAGTTTCTCGTGCCGTCCCGCGGCTTGTTTGGCTATCGTAATGAGTTTTTGACCGATACGAAAGGCGAGGGAATTATGGCCTCGGTTTTTGAAAGTTATGCACCGTACAAGGGAACTATTGTGCGGCGCCCATCCGGCAGTCTCGTGGCTTTTGAGACCGGGGAAGCGGTTGCTTACGGCCTGTTCAATGCGCAGGAACGCGGCGTATTATTTATCACGCCGGGAACGGTAGTCTACGAAGGGATGGTCGTCGGCATTTCAAACAAAAGCGAGGATATTGCCGTTAACGTCTGTAAACGCAAGCAGTTGACGAACGTTCGGGCTTCGGGCAGTGATGAGGCGATTCGCTTAATCCCGCCGCGCAATTTGAGCTTGGAGCAGTATCTGGAGTTTCTGACAGATGACGAGCTGTTGGAAGTAACGCCGAAAAGCCTGCGCGTGCGCAAGCGAATTTTAGATTTGCCGTCACGTATGCGCGCGTTGAAGCATCAAAAACAGCAATTTTAAAAATAAGCGATAAATCTTTTGATAAAGCGCGAACAAATACAGCAGATCAATGATGCTTAAACTGGATTAGCGTTGTTGCTGTTAGAAATAAAAAAGGGAGCAAATTGTGAATCTGAAAAAGAAGTAAAAGCGCAAGACGAATCATAGGTGTAAAGAAATAATTCAGCAAGTATATGATAAGAACAGCGCAGTTGCGGCGTTTTCTATTATTTTCTGAATTGATTTATTTTTAGATATTATCGTTTGTTTTTTATATTTTGTGTCTTCAAATATTGCGTTGAAAGTTGAGTTTAAGCATAGTTTGTTTTGAGCAATACATATTCTAATTCCGAACGGCACCTTTACCTTTAAAATCAATCATAAAACAACCTTGATCGCGCAAATGAACAAGTCATTTAGCGATCATTTTTTACTGCTTTTGAGCATTTAAAAATTTTCTATAATTTCCTTTAGGTAACTATAGTACAAAATAGTGTCTACTTTACAATTTGACCCTATAATCATATTATAATGTAAGTTACAACAGTAAATCGCGGAGGTTGAGAAAATGAAAAAAATATCTAAAACAGTATTCGTATGTGTATGTATGGCAATAATGGCACTTGTATTATTTGCCGGCTGCGGCGGCGATGGAAAAAAAGCAGAAGATAAAGATACTTTGGTCGTCGCAATGGAACTGGCGTACCCGCCTTTTGAAACGAAAGATGCGGACGGCAATCCGACAGGGGTCAGCGTGGATTTTGCAAAAGCGTTTGCAGAATATATTGGCAAGGAAGTCAAAATTGAAAATACCGCGTGGGATGGCTTGATTCCGTCGTTGCAGACGGGCAAAGCGGATATGGTGATCTCATCGATGACGATAACGGAAGACAGAAAAGAGTCTGTCGATTTTTCAGATCCGTATGCAAATGCAATGCTCGCTGTTTTGACAAATAAGGATTCGGGTATTCAGTCCGTTGAGGAGTTGAATCAATCGGGTAAAAAGATTGCCGTGAAAACAGGTTCGACGGGCTATCTCTATGCCCAGAATAATTTAGAGAACTGCGAGATCATCGCGCTTGCCGATGAGAGTGCCTGTGTAACCGAAGTAGCACAGGGGAAGGCAGACGGTTTTATTTACGACCAGCTTACCATTTATCGAAACTGGCAGGAAAACATCGAGACGACCGATGCGGTCTTTATCCCGTTTCAGGATGTTGACAAATGGGGCGTTGCCGTTCAAAAGGGCAATACGGAGCTGTTGGATCAACTGAACGCCTTTATCGAACAGTATACGCAGGAGGGTGGATTTGATAAGCTGACGGAGACCTATTTGGCAGAAGAAAAAGCGGCGTTTGATGAATTGGGGTTCAAGTGGTTCTTTGACTTGGATTAAATGAGAAGTAATGAAACAGTTATTTGTTTTAGACGATAAAAAAAGAACTTCACCGATCAAAGTCCTCTTAAATGTGTTGCTCGTATGCATCTTGTTGGTCGCAGTCTTTTGGCTGTCGCTGAGCGCAATTAATGTGACTTTTGACTTTTCATTTCTGGGCAACTTTCAGGTAAGAATTTGGCAGGGTTTTTTAATGACGGTGTTTTTGAGTCTGGCGAGTTTGATTTTAAGTTTAATCGTCGGTGTCTTAAGTGCTGTCGGACAAAACTCTAAGATATTGTTCTTTCGGTATCTGTGCAATATCTATGTCGGTTTTATTCGCGGGACACCGCTGATTATGCAGATTTATTTGTTCTTTTACATTGTAGGAACCGCTTGGGGCATCGAAAACCGGTTTATTGCAGGGGTGATCATTTTATCTGTGTTTGAGGGTGCCTACATTGCGGAAATTATCCGCGGCAGCCTGCTGTCTATCGATGATTCACAACTGGAGGCGGCAAAGGCGGTTGGGTTTACTAAAATGCAGACAACGAGATATGTTATCCTGCCGCAACTCGTTGCGCGAACCTTGCCTGCGCTGACGGGACAGTTTGCCTCGATCATTAAGGATTCATCTCTGCTGTCGATGATTGCCGTGATTGAATTGACGCAAACGATGCGTGAGATCAGCGCGACTACGTTTAAGCTTTTCGAGTGCTATCTGTTTCTTGGTATTTTGTACCTCTGCCTGACACTGCCGATTTCCTTTATCAGCAAAAGGCTGGAGGGAGCCTTTAATTATGAAAATTGAATTTTATGGACTCGTAAAACAATTTGATGACGACAGAGTAATTTTGAAATCAATAGATTTTTGTGATGATATTCACACGCTGGCGATTATCGGCCCCTCCGGAGGGGGCAAGTCGACGCTTTTGCGTATAATCGGCGGGCTGATTTTGCCTACTGCGGGTGAGATATATGTTGACGGCGAAAAAGTGTCCGCAGACGAAAATGAACTGCAAAAATACCGGAAAAACATCGGCTATGTTTTTCAGCAGGGTGGATTGTTTCGTCATATGACAGCGATAGAAAACATCACAGTACCGTTGATAAAGGTGCACGGCTATTCGAAGGAGCAGGCGGAAGAGCGGGCAGGTGAGCTGCTGGGCCGGTTTGGTTTACTTGAAGAGGGGCACAAGAGGCCTGCGGCACTGTCGGGCGGTCAGCAGCAGCGCGTAGCTATCGCAAGGGCAATTGCCGCAAAGCCGAAGATGTTGTTGCTTGATGAGCCGACGAGTGCGCTTGATCCGGAGTATACTACCGAGGTGCTGGATATTATTCATGAATTAAAACAGCAGGGAATTGATTTTATCATCGTTACCCACGAGATGGGTTTTGCCCGCCACGCTTGTGATAAAGTTGCTTTTTTGTGTGATGGCCAGCTGATGGAATATGGTGAAAGCAGCCGGCTTTTTAATCAGCCTGAAACGGAACAATTCAGGACGTTTTTAGGTAAACTGCTCGAATGGAACGTGTAATGTAAGGAGTAAAAATGGAAATTGGAATATTGTTTGAATCGAAAGAATGGTCAAGCTATGCACTGTTGGAAAATATTAATCGACTGGGCAGCACTGCCAGTCTGATTGATATGCAAGAAAACGGCAATGAAGAGGAGATTTTATCATGTGATATGATCGTAAACCGCGTTTTTGCAAGCGCGGCCTTTCGCAGCCATCAAAGGTCGCTGGACAGGATGCCGGCAATTATTGCGTTGTTGAAAGAAAAGAATATCCCGATGATCAATCCTTATGAGGCGCATTTTTATGAAATCAGCAAAGAGCTTGCGACGAACACGCTTGCAGCACATGGCTTTTCTGTTCCCAAAGTATACGGTGTCTTTACGCCGGCACAGGTTGTTAAAGATAAGACAATCGAATATCCCTGTATTGTAAAACCGAACTGCGGGGGCAGGACCAATTTTACATTTATTGTAAAAAATAAATCAGAGCTTTATGACAGTATGAAGAATGTGCCGGATATTGAATTTATCGCTGAAGAATATATCGATCCTGTATTTGGATTTTTGACGAGGATTGAAGTAATTGGGCGCTCCTGTAAGTTGATTTTAAAAAGAAGCGTGACGGATAACGGCCTGTCTGCCTACCATTTAGGCTCGACTTATGCGGCGTATGACGATTGTTCGGACGAGATTCAGGATGCGGCTGTAAGAGCGATGGATTTGCTTCGTATTGAGACGGGCAGTATGGATATTATCGAAAATGAAAGCGGTTTTTATATGATCGATATCAATTCCGTTTCCAACGCTTCGGAAGACAATATCGAGATGTTTTCTTTCGATTTGATGAAGGAGACGGCCGACTATATCGTCAGAAGATATCGAGCGCTGAAAGAGGCGGCAAAATGAAAATTCAAGAAATTTATGAACATTTTGACCGGATCGGCTGTCTGACGTTTTCTACGTGGGCGGCAGATAGGGTCGAATCGAGAATCGCGCATTTTTTCGCGTATGATGACGACGGGCTTTATTTTCGTACGATGAATGTAAAACCGTTTTACGAACAGTTGAGCACGTTTAAAACCGTATCGGTCTGTGGGATGTATCCGCAGACACAGCTGGGAGATGATGAAAACAATTTACCGCGTTTCGTTCCGGGTTATACAGTCAGAATCTCCGGCGACGTTCGAGAACTGCCGATGGCGGAAGTGGAACAAAAGGCGAAGACAGATCGCAATTTCAATGTAGCAGTGTATGATATAGAAAAATATCCTGCGACTCGTATTTTTGTGCTGTATAAGGCTAAAGGCGAGGTGTATGATTTTGACTACGCGATGGAGGACCGTGATCATAAATTATTAAGAGCGCCCTTCGCTTACGGTGGCGCGGTGGCAGAGCCCGCAGGGCTTTACATTAATGAGAATTGCATCGCGTGCGGCGCTTGTAAAGAAGCCTGTACATTTAAGGCAATTACGGCGGGAACCCCTTACCGCATTTGCAGAGAACGCTGTGATGAGTGTGGCAATTGCTATGAAGCCTGTCCTGTTAATGCGATTGAATTGAGAAATAGATGACAAAAGATTTATATAAAATAAGAAGAGCTTTTCTCCGGTGAGAAAGGCTCTCTTTATTCTCTTTAAAAAGATATACGTTGTTAACATATTCCCTGAATTTCATATTCAAAGTCGTACAGCGAGCAGAAGCCAAACATCAGCCTGTCAAGACTTCAAAGAAATACAACCCGGCCTTGAAAATTCAAAGGACGTCTACCCCCTTGAATTTTCGCTTGCCGGCGGCGTTTTGCTGCGCTTTTCTGCTGAAGGAAAAGCGCAAAAGGATGACGTATATAAAATATATAACATAGAAAAAACTTATATTCCGATTTGCAAAAACGATTTAGGCTGAAACCTCAAAAGAATACCTCAGAAAATATCCGATCTGGAAAATTTAATGACTGCAGCAGAAAGTTAAAAAGCAAGCAGAAATGATGGTCGCCCTTGCTTGAACAAAATACTATATTCTTTGAATTTTTATCTGAGGGCGATGCGCCGCTACATTTTTCTGCTGCAGGAAAACACAAGCAAACCTTTAAAGCATCCTGCCGCACTTTGGGCAATACACAAAATCATCCTCTGCGCGATAACCACAATGCGCACACGTTTTAACCAGTTGATTATTTTTTTCTACGATGCCATTTGGCAAGCGGCAGAAAGAACAAGCTGAAATACGTGTATGTCAAGAGTATTTCCGCCGAATGGTTTGCGCCGCATCGCAAACAATAAAATGTACCCGAATAGGGAATGGACTTTTGTTTTGTTGAGATGCCGCAAATAAAAAACATTTTTCACCTGTATAAACGTAAAGATAAAACATATTTTATCTAAAATATGTGAAAAATACAAATAAAGATTTATTCGATAAAATACGTATTGACACAATCAAAACCGTGTCTTATAATATTGAATATAACATTAGGGAGAGTGTTCGTATGAAATCAATTTTTATTTTTGGAGATTCGGTCTCAAAAGGCATTATGTGGGATCAGGCGCGCAGTAAGTATCAACTGCTTCGCGACAGCTTTGTCAACCTGTTCAGTCAGAGGCGCGACGTTACCATAAAGAATTATGCACGGTTGGGCTGTACGGTCGAAAAAGGCAAAAGCATTATGGAAAAGCATCTCGATCAATTAAAACAGGCAGATTTCGTCGTGTTTGAGTTTGGCGGAAACGACTGTGATTATGATTGGCCGGCGATTGCAGAGAACCCGGATTTAGAACATAAGCCCAAAACACCGATCGATACTTTTATCGATTGCTATACGAACATGGTCGTGACGGTGAAAGAAGCGGGCAGGCATCTCTTTCTGCTTAACTTACCGCCGATTGATGCGCAGAAATATTTTGCTTATATCAGCAGGGGCGTCAATGGGGACAATATCTTAAAATGGCTGGGGGGCAGAGCAGACTATATCTATCGCTGGCATGAGATGTACAGCCTTGAAGTCAACAAACTTGCGATGGCCCTTTCTGTGCCGCTTATCGATATTCGCAGTCACTTTTTAAAACGAAAGGACTATAGCGACCTGATTTGTGCAGACGGCATCCACCCCAATCAGGAAGGACACCGTTTGATTACAAACGCTATCGATACGGCAGTAGACCGCTTTATCGCGACGAATGCCATCACACTGTAACGATATTGACGGGCACCGCCTTATTTTGGGCGGTGTTTTTTTTAATTCGTGCAGCATTTTGAAGTCTTGTTAAATTGTAAGCGTCGTATTTAAGTGCTGTAAAGAATTTCTTACTGTTCGATCTAAATATTGTATATAAACAATGATATATTATACTACAAATAGTTTTTTAAACGCTGTCGGCAGTGCGAACGATTCGTCGAGTTCTTTTTTATGAACCCAGGTAAATCGTGTACTTTTTTCAGTACAGGCAATTGCGTAGCAACGCATTTTCCATTCGACATGTGTGAAAATATGCTTTTGCTGTGTCGGTTCACTGATGGCAGCGGGGCTTAATCGCCAGGATTCAGCTTGCTCAAAGGCATCTTTGCTGCTCAAATGACCTTCTACGTTCGGCAGCGCCCACATCCCTTTAAGCAAGCCATCTTTATCGCGCCGTATGATGGCGAGCTCATCATCGTAGTTCAAAATAAAAACCGTCAACTTTTCTATCCGGCGTTTGGCCTTTGCTTTCTTGTTCGGCAGCAGGCCAATCATATCATTTCTTTTTGCCAGGCAAATCTCTGCGGCGGGACATTGTGCACATAGCGGAGGCCCGTTTGGCAGGCAAATGACTGCGCCGATCTCCATCAATGCTTGCGTAAAGTCGCCGCATCGCCCGGCCGGATAGATGACGGCCAGTTGTGTGGCGAACT
>CALGIV010000210.1 GCA_937914785.1 uncultured Eubacteriaceae bacterium
GTAACGGATAAGATTTATACGAAAGAGATCGACCTTGCCGTATCGCCGGTATCCGCCAACAAGGCGGTGCGGGACTTTATGACCTCGCTGCAGCGCAGGCTTGCGGCGGAGAATGAAAATGTCATTATGGAGGGCCGCGACATCGGCACGGTGGTACTGCCGGAAGCAGAAATAAAAATCTTTCTGACGGCTTCGGCCGAGGAACGGGCGTGTCGCCGATGGAAGCAAAATGAAGAGAAGGGTATCAAAAGCGATTACGAGCTGATTTTACAGGATATCATTCGGCGCGATGAATATGATAAGAACCGCAGGTATGCTCCTTTAACGATGGCAAAAGACAGTATTCTTATCGATAACAGCGATATCGATTTTGAGCAGAGTGTGGAAAAGATATGTCAAATAATTCTACAATGGAATTAACCGGGATTTTTAAATTCTTGCGCTTTATTGCAAAAGGCTTTTTTTTCCTTATATATAAGATTGAAATTCAAGGCGAAGAGAATATTCCCGAGGAAGGGGCCGTCATCCTGTGTCCGAATCACATCAGCAGCTGGGATCCGGTCATACTTTACGTTTATATTCACCGTGTGATTTATTTTATGACAAAGGAAGAGTTGTTTAAAAACAAGTTATTGGGGAAAATCTTAATTCGGTTTTGTACAATTCCTGTCAAGCGGGATGGGACAGATGCCACGGCGATTGAAAAAAGGCAGACAAGCCGCTGGGCATTTTTTCAGAAGGCACGGCGATTAAAGAAGATAAGCAAAGTCTGCTTGAGCCCAAAGCGGGGGCGCTGTTGCTTGCACTGCAGACGAAAACACCGATCGTCCCGATTGCGATCAGTGGTGAGTATAAATTTCGCAGAAAGATTGTCTATAAAATCGGCGCGCCGATTTATTTCGATGAATATTACGGCAAGAAGTATGACAGTGAAGAGTTGGTGCGCATTTCGCAGGAAACGTATATGAACACAATCAAAAAAATGTTGGAAGAGATAAAGAGATCAGATGGCGCATAAAGTAAAGGTTGCTGCTAAAGCGGGTTTTTGTTTTGGGGTGGCAAATGCGATTCGAAAACTGGATGAAGCGATTAAAAGCGGCAGAAAGCCGATTGTTACGTTAGGGCATATCATTCATAACCGTCAGGTAATCGAGCGCTATGAAGCGCTGGGCATTGAGGTGCTTGAAGAGGCGGCTGAAGCGCCGGAAGGCGCGGTCGTCGTCATTCGTTCTCACGGCATAGCAAAAAATGTATATGATGTATTAAAACAAAAACATATCGAAATCATCGATGCGACGTGTCCGGATGTAAAAAAGGTTCAGGATATCGTCTACGAGCATTATAAAGCGGGATATCATATCATAATTGTCGGAGATAAAAGCCATCCGGAGGTAATTGGAATCAATGGCTGGTGTGAAAATAGCGCACAAATTATTAATTGTAAAAAAGACGTGCCAAATTTTAAAAAGTGTGGTAGAATATGCGTTGTAGCCCAAACTACGATGATTGAACGCGCGTTTTTAGAAATAGTAGAAGCATTCGCCGATCAAGATGGGATAAAAGTATTCAACACGATCTGCTCTGCCACGGCACAACGTCAAGAAAAGGCGGCCGAGGTGGCAAAAGTGTCGGATGCGATGGTTGTCATCGGCGGTTATCACAGCTCTAATACGAAAAAACTCGCTGATATATGCGGTCTTTATTGTGAGAAGACTTTTCACATTGAAACCGCGGATGAATTAGATATGGATCAATTAAATGAGTGTGAGAAAGTAGGCATTACGGCCGGAGCTTCAACGCCTGCTTGGATCATTGAGGAGGTTGCGCAAAAACTATGAACGATCAGGTTTTCGAACAGTACGAAGGTACGCTCAAAGAACTAAAAACAGGGGATGTGGTTGAGGGGGAAGTTATATCTGTCAACAGCGACTTTGTCGTGATGAATATAGGCGGAAAGAGCGATGGGATCGTCAAAAAAGACGAATTCATCCAAGATTTGTATGAGGACTTGTTGAAAACCGCAGCGGTAGGCGATAAGTATAATGTGATGATCCTTGCAACAAACGATGGCGCAGGCAGTTATGTGTTGAGCAAGCTGCGCGCAGAAGAGCAGGTTGCCAAGGCAGACTTGCAGAAGGTATTTGAAGCCGGTGAGATTATCGACGGAAAGATCACGAAGGCGATCAAAGGCGGCCTGTTGGTGGATATCGGCGGTCTGACAGCGTTTATGCCCGCTTCGTATTACGACGTTCGCTTTGTTAAAGACCTCCAGGCGTTGGAAGGCAAAGAGATCCAAGGGCGGATCGTCGAGTATAATCCCGGTGCAAACAGGATTATTTTCTCGCGCAAGGTACTCGTCATTGAAGAGATTGAAAAGCGGAAAGCGGAACAGCAGCAGCGCAAAGAAGAAGCGGTAAAAGATTTGGAAATTGGTCAGGAAATCGATACTGTCGTAAAGAATCTGACCGATTACGGGGCGTTTGTCGATCTGGGTGGTATTGATGGGTTTATTCACGTATCCGATATTGCCTGGGCCCCTGTTCGCAAACCGGCCGACAAGCTCGCTCAAGGTCAACAGGTAAAGGCTAAAATCATTGAACTGGATAAAGAAAACTATAAAGTGAAGCTGAGCATTAAAGAATTGACCCCTGATCCGTGGCAGATGTTCAGAAAACAGTTTACAGAAGGTGACAAGGTAAAGGCGACGATTACGACAATTGCGAAATACGGCGCGTTTGCCAGGATAATAGAAGATGTCGAAGGCTTAATTCACATCTCGCAATTTGCCCATGAGAAAATAAGCACACCCGAAGCTGTCGTAAAGACGGGCGAAGAAGTGGAAGTGGCAATCATCAAAATTGATGATGAAAAGAAGAAGGTATCGCTGAGTATTAAGGAATTATTGCCGATACCGAAAAAGAAAATTGAGAAAAACAAGCAAGTTTATGCAGACGATGCTACAGTAACGATCGGAGATTTATTTGGCAATATCAAAATAGATTAGTGTCTGAATAAACGACGAGGGGATTATGGCAAATACTGTTGTAAAAAAGCAGCGGAATCGAATGTACAATGTGATCATTGCATTGTGTGTGATCGTGTTCCTGGTTGCTGCGGCGTTGCTTTTAGACAAAATTTATTCACGAGCCAGAGTAAAAGGCCAATATGAGGCACTGGCGGGAATGATGGAAGACGAGCTCACACCGCATGATATGCAGGGCAGTGTCATCTCGTTGGATAAGCTGCGCCAGATCAATCAGGATGTCGTTGCCTGGATAGACATTGAAGGGACGAATATTCATTATCCTGTTTTGCAGGCAAGTGATAATGATTATTACCTGTACGTGTCTGTATACGATGAATATGCCGATGGCGGAAGCATTTTTATGGACTATCGCAATGATCCGTATTTTAGTGATGTGAATACAGTGATTTACGGCCATAATATGCGCAATAAGACGATGTTTTACGATCTGCGTTTTTATCAGGATCAGTCTTATTTTGAAGCGCGCCCTTATATCTCGGTCAAGATAGACAATAAGATATTGACATATCAGATTTATTCGGTTCGGGTTTTAAACGAGTTGTATGATTACAGGACGCCGAATTATGGTACGGAAGAAGAAAATACGACGTTTATTGCAGATACGATGAGCAGCTCCGTTATCACGTCATCCGTAAAGCCGCAGGCGGCAGACAAGATATTGACATTGTCTACGTGTTTAAAGGCGAACGATACGAGCAGGCTTGTCATCCATGCGATGCTGACAAACGTAGAAGAATTTTAACCAGACTTTATAAATAAAAAATAAGAAGCAAGCGATTTTTGCCTTGGAGCAAAATTGCTTGTTTTTTTATTTTATCTGAAAATATGCAGAACTGCATCAGATGATAAATGTGCGTTGAGAGAAAAAGTCGTTAAGATCGCAAAGAGCGCTGTACAGCAGGTCTTTTTTGTGTGGCAAAATAAAAAAAATTAAATCTCTGGATGTTGCGGAAAATAAGGCTGTGCGAACAAAGATTCGCTTTTGGGGGTAATGGCAAAAAAAGTGGCACAAAACATTAAATATGTGTGAAAAGGACTTGCATATAGTGGGCTAAAGTGGTATTATTTGGTGGAAAGTGGTTAGAAAGGGAAAGGACGTAAATGTTTATTGGCGAATACAGGCATTCGATAGATGACAAAGGCCGCGTTATCATTCCCGTAAAATTTCGGCCACAGCTGGGTGAGAATTTTATTGCCACAAAAGGGCTTGACGGTTGCCTGTTTCTTTTTCCGATGGAAGAGTGGCGCGATTTTGAAGTCAAGCTGGCTTCTTTAAAACTGGGGAGCAAAAAAGCCAGAGCAGTCAATCGGGCATTTTTCGGCAGTGCGTCCGAATGTCAGTTGGACAAGCAGGGGCGTATTATCGTTCCGAAGCCGCTTCGCGACTATGCGCGTTTGACAAAGGATATTTGTGTGGTTGGTGTCTCGGAGCGCATTGAAATCTGGGATGCGGGAATTTGGGGAAATTATAACGACCCGGAGATCTCCTATTCGGTGCTCGAAGAAGACATTGAGGATATGGACATATGATGCGTGATAAACATATCCCGGTTTTAAAAGAGGAAGTACTGACCTTGTTAAATGTGAAGCCGGAAGGCGTATACGCCGACTGTACGATGGGTTACGGCGGACATGGCCGTGAAATCTTAAGTCGGCTTGACGGCGGCATTTATTTAGGCATTGATAAGGATCTTTACGCAATCGAGCAAAGCGCTGTGTGGAGAGAGGGATATGCCGCCAGGGTTATTATTGCAAAAGACGATTATAAAAATTTATCGAATATAGCGCTTGAAAATGGTTTGGATGGGTTTGATGGCATTTTAGTGGATATGGGGGTATCGTCGGTTCAATTTGACGATAAAAGCCGCGGATTTTCCTATCACGACGAAGGGCGGCTGGATATGCGTATGGATACACAGTCCATTCTGACGGCATATGAAATTGTCAATACGTATTCGGAGAAGGAACTGACGGAGATTCTGTATCGATACGGTGAAGAGAAAAACGCGCCGCGCATTGCCAGAGCAATTGTGCAAGCCCGAAGCGCAGGCCCTGTTGAAAAGACAACGCATTTGACGGAGATCATCAAAAAGGCATACCCGCCCAAAGAGCGTTATCAGCAGAAGCATCCGGCGCGCAAAACGTATCAGGCACTGCGTATTGCAGTGAACTCGGAACTCGAGCAATTGGACAAGGCGATTGAAGAGATGGTCGGGTTATTAAAAAAAGAAGGCGTTTTATGTATGATCAGCTTCCATTCGTTAGAAGATAGGATTGTAAAAGAAACGTTTCGACGATTAAGTCAGGGGTGCACCTGTCCAAAAGACTTTCCGGTCTGTGTATGTGGCGCAAAGGCAGACTTGAAACTGCTGACGAAGAAGGCGGTTGTGCCGAGTGTGGAAGAGGTTGTAGCCAATCGTCGCAGCAGGAGCGCAAAATTACGGGCAATTAAGCGCGTATAAGTGATGAAAATAACTTAAAAAGCATATGAATAGAAAGGACGACATAGAAAGTGGCACAATACGTAAAGAGCACATCAATCCCTGTAAGCAAGACAAAGGCGAAGACTCGTACGAAAGCACCGGCGAGAAGAGTGACAGCCGGGACGTTTAAGCTGGTGATTATCATCCTGTTGATTTTTGCTGTCGCTGTGGCGTTGGTGAACCAGTATACCAAAATTGTAAAAGTCAGCACAGAAATCAATGCGCTTGAACAGGAAATAAGGGATACGGAAAAACTGATCGATACGCTGGAAGGCCGCATTATTAATACGGCCAACTGGGATGAGATTGAAAGCATCGCAAGAACAGAATTGAATATGGTATCGCCAAATGAAGCCAGTTATACGGTAGTAAGGCTGCATGAACTGCCCGAAGCTGTTAAAAATCGAGCTTCTTCAGAGGTAAAAGAAGACGGCGGAAGTGATGAAAGCAGATTTTCGCTGATGATTAAAGAACTGCTCGGAAACTAGATTTTGTGCTTTTGCGGGGCCATTATGTCGAATTTGTGGGGTTCTTGACGTAAAAATATGCAAATTTGTATAGCATAGCGCCGGAATATATAGTATAATATTTTCGGCATAATGGCGGGAGGAAAAGCGATGAACTTTTTAAAAATGAGAACTAAAAAAAGGCTATTGGTGCTTTTTTTTATTTTCATGGCGATAAACATTGTGCTTGCTTCGCGCCTCTTTTATTTACAGATTTTTCCAGATGAACGTGTTTTGAGCGGTCAGTTGGATCAGTTGATGGGTCAGATTCCGATCGTTGCACCGCGGGGTGAAATTTATGACAGAAATATGGTGCTGCTTGTAAAAGACGCGACGAGTTACCGCATTTATGCGCATCCGAACGATATAGAAGATTATGAAGCGACGGCGCGGGTGCTTTCAGAGAAGCTGGGATTGGATTATGAAAGCACATTAAAGAAAATTTCTAATAAAAGCTCAGCGCTGGAGTTGATGAAAACAAAGGTGGACGCGGATTTGGCGAATGAAATCCGCGAGGAGACCGGGCTGGGCATTTCGGTTGAAGAAGATCAGAAACGCTATTATACAAATGGGAACTTTATGTCGAATGTGCTGGGCTTTACAGGATATGACCATCAGGGCCTGTTCGGAATTGAAGAGGCCTATGATGACATATTAAGCGGCACGAACGGGGTTTTAATCTATGAAAAGGATGCGAATGGAAACAAGATCGTATCCGGCTCTGAAATCCGTAAAGAGGCCGAAGCGGGCAACAGTATCTTGTTGACGATGGATGGTATTATTCAGCATTTTGCCGAAACAGAAGTTGCGGCCGTCTTAAAAGAGACGAACGCGAGAAGAGCGCTTGCCATCGTTTCAGATATTAACACAGGCGAGATCCTGGCGATGGTGGTCAAACCGGACTATGACTTGAATGATCCGTGGACAGTCAGTCAGGAATTTATCGATTCCTACGGAGATTAATCTTAAAACAAAGATGAGAGCGGCAATAGCGTGCGAATGTCGGAGGGCGAAATGCAGATGGTGATGTGGGGCAATCCGGCGATCAACTTCAACTATGAGCCGGGCTCGACATTTAAATTGATCACGACTTCCGCGACGCTGGAAGAGGGCGTGATGAATATGCAGACGTCGTTTTACTGCCCGGGATATATTGTCGTCGACGGCGTGCGTATCCGCTGTACGGCAACGCACGGCTCGCAGGAATTACATACGGCGGTGGCCAACTCGTGTAACCCGGCACTCGTACAGATCGTTCAGGCGCTGGGCCGCGATTCGTTCTATGAATATGCTTATAACTTTGGGTTGGGCGAGACGACCGGCATTGCGCTTTCGGGAGAAGAGGGCGGAATCGTTCCGCCGAATGATGAAAATATGTATAACATTGATTTTGCGACGAAAGCTTTTGGGCAGGGGATCAGTGTGACGCCGATTCAGTTGACGATGGCGTTGAATGCCGTTTCAAACGGCGGGTATTTATATACACCACATGTCGTAAAAGAAGTCATTGATTCCGAGACAGGCGAGAACGTTCATACTTATGAGCCGGAACTGCTGCGGCAAGTGATTTCAAGCGAAACATCGGATAAAATGTTGAGTATTATGCGGGAAATGGTTCAGGAAAGTTCACTTGAGGGGTTGTCTAACGGCCTTGAGATTGCGGGGAAAACAGGGACATCACAAAAGGTGATCGACGGGAAGTATTCCGATACTGTACATATCGCCTCATTTTATGGCGTGGCGCCTTACGATGACCCGCAGGTATCGGTGCTCGTGCTTGTCGATGAACCGGAAGGCGCTTATTACGGCAGTCAGGTTGCCGCGCCGGCAGGCATTGCGATTTTACAGAAGGTGATTAACTATTATGATTTGCACAGTACCGCAAATGCTTCTGTAAGCAAAGTCGTTCCGGACTTGCGCGGAGAGGATATCGACAATGCGGTCAATGCCCTGCAAACGCTGGGTTTAACTTATCATATCGAGGGCGACAGCACCGGGATCGTCACAAAACAGAGCCCTGTGAATATAGAATATAAAGATGCATCAAGTCTGACGATCAACTTAACGGTCAGTGCGGTTGCCGGCGAAGGCGGTCAGGTCGTTGTGCCGGATTTGACGAATATGAGTGTGCAAAAGGCGAATGAGGTATTGACAAATCTCGGATTAAAAATAAAAATAAAAGGCGGCGGCATTGTAAAGAGTCAGTCGCCGGCGACAGGACAATTGATAGACGCCAATACGGAAGTGACTGTAGAGTGTGAATACGCACCATAGTAAAAGGAAAATTCTCTCTGTGATAATTCGTTGTGATTGTTGTGATACTAAATAAAGGCGGAGCGAAGATGGAAAAATTAACGGTTGCCGAAATTGTTTGTGCAACAAAGGGTATTTTAGTGAATGGGGAAGGTAAAAATTACATATCTTCGGTAAGCATAGACGGCAGGCAGGCAGAACCGGACAGCGTGTTCTTTGCGATTAAGGGCGAGAACACGGATGGACATCTCTATCTTGCACAAGCGGTCTCTGCCGGCGCGAAGGCGGTCGTCGTACACGAAGATGTGGCGGCACTGCCCGGCATCGATATCATCAAAGTCGATGATACGACAGAGGCAATGCTCAACTTGGCAGCGTATTATAAAAAGCGCTTTCAAATACCGTTTATCGCCATCACAGGCAGCAGCGGCAAGACGACGACAAAAGATTTGGTCGCTTCCGTGCTCGCGCAGCAATTCAATACACTGAAGACACAGGGAAACTTTAATAATGAGACTGGGATGCCGCTGACGTTATTTCGTTTAAACAGCACGCATGAAATAGCTGTCATTGAGCTGGGCATGAGCCGGTTTGGCGAGATCGACAATATGGCAAAAAGATTACAGCCCGACGTGGCGGCGATTACGAATATCGGATATTCGCATATTGGTGAATTAAAAACACAGGAGAACATCTTTAAAGCAAAAAGTGAAGTTCTTCAGTATTTAGCCGAAGGACAGACGGCGATTGTCAACGGAGATGACCGGCATTTAAATACCCTTTCTTCCGATAAATATTCGATCATTAAGGTTGGAATTGAAAATGGGGAAGTAAGGGCGGAAAATATTGTGCAGAGTGCGGCGGGCGTATGCTTTGAGGCCGCGGGTGAATTGTATACATTTCGGCTTTCCGGCAGGCACAATGTGCTGAATTGCCTGTTTGCCATTACGATCGGGAAGCTGTATTCGTTAAGTCAGAAACAAATACAAGCAGGGCTTGACTGTTTTGCCCCGAGTGACAATCGAATGGATATTAGAGAGTGCGGCGGCATCACGCTGATAAACGACGTGTATAATTCAAATCCAGACGCAGTAAAAGGCGCGCTGGACGTGTTGTGCAATGCGGCGGGCAAGAGCAGAAAAGTTGCTGTATTGGCGGATATGCTTGAAATGGGTCCGTACGCCGAAAGCCTGCATTACGCAGTTGGTGAATACGCGGGCAAAAGTGGTGTCGACTGCCTGCTGACAGTCGGCGAAGATGCTGTTCATATGCAGCGGGGCGCTGAAGAGAATGGCGTAAAACAGACGCATTATTTCAACAATAATGATGAATTAGCCGAAGGGCTGATCGATTTGATAAAGAAGGGCGATTTTGTATTGTTAAAGGGATCGCGCGGGATGCATTTGGAGGAAGTCGTAGAGAAGCTGAAAAAACATTTGGAGCAGGGTGAATGAAAGAAGTAATTTTCGCAACGGTCGTATCGTTTATAGCAGTTTGCGCGATTTGTCCGAAGCTCATACCGTACCTGAAAAAAATTAAATTTGGACAGAGTATTTTAGAAGAAGGTCCCCGCTGGCATTTGAGCAAAGCGGGTACGCCGACGATGGGCGGTATTGCGATCATCGCCGGTGTCGTTATCGCGTTGTTGT
>CALGIV010000211.1 GCA_937914785.1 uncultured Eubacteriaceae bacterium
TTTATCTTTCTTTTTTCAGGCATCCATTTGCTAAATCACAACCATTCACTATAACTAATCATTTCGTTTTTTCATCAATACTTCTTTTACACCTTCATTAAGCCACTTCATAACAACACTCATTATATATAATTGGGCACGTTACAGCAATGCCCTTTATCTTCTAACGCCAACCTTCCCGCTCAACGCCTGCACTCATTTAAAAGCATCTGCTGAAAAGAGTCCGTATCAAATTATTGGCATCGCGATTTAATTTCGACTTAACATCTCCACTTTAAACAACAAAATAAACTTGACTTTAAAGCTCTACATTCTATCGCTATCACATTACCCTTATCAATGCGCCGAAGAGATTGCCCGGGAAATTTCCGGCTTTGAAATTCAAGAAGCGTTTACGCACCGCCTATTGCATGAGTGTTCCAAGAACGGTGAAAGAAAAATTGACATTTCTTACATAAAGTTTCTTCTTCTATATTTATACGTTCAATTCTTTTGCGCTTTTCCAGCAGGTGAAAAGCGCGAAGAAGACAGGGAAAAGCCAAGCATTAAATCAATATTATAACACCTATCATATGACACAAAACATATTACAGAAAAGAATAAAAAAAGCTGCCACCCTATCATCCGGCGACAGCCTTTATTTATAACTATTCTCCTACTTCTTCACCACTCGAATCCCCGTCTCAAACCCATTCAAATTCACACCATCCAACATCTCATCCGTAAACGCGATCGCGTCACACAGCGTCTCTTCACGAATAAACTGCTCATAAGCCTGAACGGCTGCTCTGACTTCTTCGCCACTGTTCAGCGCAATATCGATCCTGTCCATAACTTCAAAACCGCTGTTTTTACGCAATTGTTGCACCTTAGAGACCAACTCCCGCGCAAGGCCCTCTGCCTTCAATTCTTCCGTCAGCGCCGTATCCAGAATCACAAACAAATTGTTCTCCATCTGAACATTGAATCCCTCTTTGGCTACGATGCGAATATCCAACATCTCGCGCTCCAGCTTGAACATTTCACCATCGACTTCAACATCCAGATACCCTTTTTCTTCCAATTCCTCCATCAGCACGTTGTTATCGGCCTGTGCCAGGCTTTGCGCCAGCTGTTTGACCTTAGCGCCCAACAGCGGCCCCGCGGTCTTAAAATTCGGTTTAATCGTGAAATTCATATATTCGCTCAAGTTCTTTTCAAAGATGATCTCACGCACATTCAGCTCTTCTTTAATCAAGGCAACCAGATCATCAATTATCTCTTCGTGCCGACTGTCGATGCGCGCGCTTAACAGTGGCTGGCGCACCTTGATACGCGCGTCTTCGCGCGCCGCACGGCCAAGACTGACAAGCGTGCGCACAAGATCCATCTTTTCTTCGAGCGCTTCGTCGAGCAGGCTTTTGTCACAGACCGGCAGATCGCCCAAATGCACGCTTACTTCACCCGTCAGGTTGCGGTAAAGCTCTTCCGGTAAATACGGCGCATATGGCGCAGCCAGCAGGCAGACGCCTTTCAAAATTTCATACGTTGTATTATAAACCGCTTTTTTATCATCTGTCAGTTCACTTTTCCAAAAACGCCTTCTGTTGCGGCGAATATACCAGTTTGATAAATCCTCGTTGACAAATTCCTGAATAATACGCACAGAGCGCGTCATATCATATTCTTCATCCATCGCCTTACGCACATCTCTGACAACGCGATTGTATTTCGATAAAATCCATCGGTCGATCTCATCGCGTTCTTTGGGTTCGATATTAAACGTTCGCGGATCCACCTTATCCGTATTTGCATACAACGCGAAAAAGCTGTAGACATTTTTAAGCGTGCCGAAGAACTTGTTCTGCACCTCTTTTAAGCCATCCACATCAAAGCGCGTCGGGTACCACACCGGCGAGACGTGCAGCATATACCAGCGCAGCGCATCTGCGCCGTATTCATCGAACAGCTCAAACGGATTTAACGTATTGCCGCGGCTCTTACTCATCTTCTTGCCTTCCGCATCCAGAACCAAATCGTTGACCAGCACATTTTTATAAGGCGCCCGCTTAAACAAAAATACCGAGATGGCAAGCAGCGAATAAAACCAGCCGCGCGTCTGGTCGACGCCTTCGCAAATAAAATCCGCCGGATACTGATCTTCAAAAATATCGTGATTCTCAAAAGGATAATGATACTGTGCAAACGGCATAGAACCGCTGTCAAACCAGCAGTCGATAACGTCCGGCACGCGCTGCATACTGCCACCGCACTTTTCACATTTCAAATGCACGTCATCGACAAACGGACGGTGCAGCTCGACATCCAGGCCAATATCCTCCATCGCACGGTCCTTTAACTCCTGACGCGAGCCTACTGTCGTTATTTCCCCACAGCTGCATTTCCAGATGTTCAGCGGCGTCCCCCAGTAACGGCTCCTGCTGATCGCCCAATCCTTGACCTCTGCAATCCAGTTTCCAAAACGACCCTCGCCGATAAACGGCGGATACCAGTTTACCTGATCGTTGCTCTCCACGAGAACATCGCGCAGCGCCGTCATCTTGATATACCAGCCGGACTTCGCATAATACAGCAACGGCGTCTTACAGCGCCAGCAATGCGGATAGTTATGCAACACACGCTGCTTTTTAAACAACTTGCCGTTTTCACGCAAGTATCGGATGATTTGCTCGTCCGCGTCGATGACGAACATCCCTTTCCACGGCGTTGTTGTAAACTTGCCCGTCTCGTCAACCGGCTGTAAAATCGGCAGATGATACTGCATGCCCGTAAGGTAGTCTTCCTCCCCAAATGCGGGCGCAATATGCACGATTCCCGTCCCGTCGTCCGTCGTTACATAATCGGCGCAGGTTACGAAAAACGCCTTTACGCCATCCGGCACCTGAACGAAATCGAGCAGCTGCTCATATTCCAGATACTCCAGCGCTTTTCCGGGCATCTCTTCTAAAATCTCGTACTCTTCGAATAACGACGGTGCCAGCGCAGAGGCGCAGATATAGACCTTCTCCGCACTCTTTACGCGCGCGTACAGCGCTTTGGGATGCACGCTTAAACCCACGTTTGAAATCAGCGTCCAAGGTGTCGTCGTCCAAGCCAGGAAGTATTCATTCTCCCTGCCCTTTACCTTCATCGGCACGATGACCGTATCCGTATTGATTTCCGCATATCCCTGTGCTACTTCGTGAGAAGCCAGCCCCGTTCCACAGCGGCTGCAGTACGGCAATATCTTATGGCCTTCATACATCAGCCCTTCTTTATAAAACTTGTCTAAAATCCACCATTCTGTCTCGATATAGTCATTTTTTAACGTGATATAGGGGTCGTCCATATCCGCAAAGAACCCCATTCGTTTCGTCATTTCCCGCCACTGGCTTTCGTATTCAAAGACCGATTCGCGGCACTTTTCGTTAAATTTGGCAATACCATACGCTTCAATTTCAGTCTTACTCTTCAAACCCAACTTTTTCTCGACTTCAATTTCTACAGGCAGTCCATGCGTATCCCATCCCAGCTTGCGAATGCAGCGCTCCCCCTTCATCACATGGTATTTACAAATTCCGTCTTTCAAGGTGCGTGCCATCACATGATGGATTCCCGGGTTGCCGTTTGCCGTCGGCGGACCATCATAAAACACGTAATTGGGACAACCTTCACGGTTCTCGATACTTTTATTCAAGATATCAATCTCTTCCCAATATTGACGCAATTCCTGTTCGTTTTCTTTAATTGGCCTGTTGTTTAACTCCTTGAAGATCATTTTTTCTTCTCCTTGTCTATCGTTTATTTCCACGGGGAAATAAAAAAACCGCCCCGATCACGGGACGGATAAATCCGCGGTACCACCCAAGTTACTGCTTATCGCAGCCTCTCTCTACGTTATCGCCGTCAACGAAGCATCCTACTTAAGTTCAGATGCTCAAGCTCAAGGGTGATCCGGCTCTGTTCTCCTGTAGCAGCTTTCACCTTTTCTGCCTCTCTGTAACATTCATAAAAAAGCCCATTCCCATCAACGCTCATTTTAACTCAATGTTTATCTATTATCTTATATTATACCTTTTCTGTCAACAAAAAATTTACTTCTATTCTAAAAAAAACCGCTTACGCGGCTTATCGTCGTTCTTTTCTTTTCACTTCAATAATAATCTTACGGTAAGGCTCTTCACCTTCACTGCGCGTCATAACCTTCCGGTTGTCCTGCAGCGATGCGTGAATAATCCGCCTCTCGTATGGATTCATCGGCTCGAGCTCTACCCTGCGCCGCGTACGCACTGCCTTATTTGCCATTTTAGAGGCAAATTCTTCCAACGCCGTTTGCCGTTTCGCACGATAGCCTTCCGTATCCAGGATGATCTTTGTATACGGTTCACTGTCTTTATTAACAGCCAGCGAAGTTAAATACTGCAGGGCATCCAGCGTGACACCGCGCCTGCCGATTAAAAGACGCATATCTTCGCCCGTCAATTCGATATTTAAAATATCTTCCTCTGCAGAAAAAGCTTCCACTTCCGCCGGAATTCGCATACTTTTCGTCAATTGCGTCAGAAAATGTATTGCTTTGTCTTTCTGCATTTCTTCAGGCTTTTCAAGAATTGATACTTCTACTTTTGCCTGCTTGCCGATTTTACCGATAAAACCGGTACCCGGCAATTCCAATACTTTCGTTTCTACCTCATCTCTATTTGCGCCCAGTTGCTTCAAAGCTGTCTCGATTGCTTCTTCAACCGTACGCGCTTTTACGACGACCGATTTTTGCATTTACATATCCACTTCCTTTTTCGGTTTCTCTCTCATTACCAGATATTGCTGGATTGCAGTCCACGCCGCCTGAATCGTCCAGTATATTGCAACGCCGGCAGGCAACGTAAACGACAAATACCCAATCATAATCACCATCATATAGTTAAACATCTTCATCTGATCCTGCTGTTCCTGCGGCTGCGATATCATTGAGACGCGAACGGAGAAATACTGTGAAACTACCGAAAGGATCGGCAATATATACAATCCATTACTCAAGCCTGCCTGAAACGCTGTGCTGACACCGGCAAAATTATTGAAAAGACTTAGCTTGTCCCCGGTCAATAACACTTGCGCTGCATCAGCAAATCCCAAATCTTTCACCCATAAAAAGCTCATCGATACAGCACTCGCCGTCCCGTTCGTAAAAACCCACTCATACGGTTGCTGCAACACGCGATACAACGCCAGGATGATGGGAAGTTGAATCAATAACGGCAGGCAACCGGACATTGGAGAATAGTTATTTTTTTTATATAACTTCTGCAATTCTATGTTTTGTTTTTCTTTATTGTTGGCATACTTCTTTTGAATTTTTTCTACTTCGGGCCGGATCTCCACCAACAACTTCGACGATTTCTGTTGTTTTAATGTCAGCGGCATTAAAATTAACTTGGCCAATATGGAAAAGACAATGATCGCCAGACCGTAATTTCCAACAAATTGATAGATGTAATACATCGCTTTTCCAAAAATCTGATATAAAAGTGTCATTCCTTTAACTTCTCTTTTCTTTAGGGTAGGGGATCAAAACCGCCTTCACAAAACGGATTGCAACGCAACAACCTCTTCACCGTCAGATGCAGTCCCTTTATAAAACCATATTTCTCGAATGCCTGTATACTGTACTCCGAACACGTTGGATAAAAACGACAGGCATTCGGCAGAAACGGCGAGAGGACCCTTTGATAACCTCTGATTATAACGATGCATACCTTTTTCATACTATTTTTTCACCTGCCGGCACATCTTTTAAGATACCATGCTTTTTCATCAGTTTCAAAATGCTTGTTTGAATCTGACTATACTCACTCGTTACAATCGATGCGCGGGCAATAATGACAATATCGTATCCGGGATGAAAACAATCTTCATAAATTCGATATACTTCGCGAATTCTGCGTCGTGCTTTATTCCTGACTATACTCTTGCCAACCTTTTTACTCGCTACAATTCCCAGCGAATTGAGCGGCGTATTATTCTTTAAACAAATGATTACAACCAAACGGTCTGCATAGCTTTTTCCATTGTTGTAAACTTTTTTAAATCCACCGCTTTTCAGCGGTACCGTTTTCTTCATTTAAAGTATAATTAAAACATCATGTCTTTAAGCAGACAACACTTTGCGCTGTTTGGCTCTTCTTCTTGCTAAAATGTTTCTGCCGCTTTTCGTCGCCATTCTTTGACGAAACCCATGATTCTTTTTTCTTTTTCTGTTGTTCGGTTGAAAAGTTCTTTTCATCTCTATGTCCTCCTGATTCAGCGTTCCATAAACAATAGTCAAATACATATTATAAATGGCCCCATTGTCTGTGTCAAGTAAATATAAGGAAAGAAAATTGTACCATAAAAAGAACTGCAAATCAATCCATCGCGATTAATTTTGCATTTGTCGCACCCGGCAAAGCAGAAATCGCCTTCAGTAAATCCTTTACATCCGCGTTCAGATACGTCACGTCGAGCGAAATCGTCACATAAGCACTGTTGCGAATGGGAATATCCTGATGAATCGTAAGCACGTTGCCGCCCGACTCTGCAATCACATTTAAAACGCTGGATAACACACCGCTCTGATGCGCTAAATTCACACTGAAGATACACTTGCGCACTACACCGGAAGCCGAGGCGAATATCATATCTTTATATTTATAGAACGTGCTTCGGCTGATTCCGGCACGCTTTGCCGCTTCGCTGACCGTCTTTACTTTCCCTTCGTTCAATAACTCCACCGCCTCAACGATTTTATCGATATGAACCGGCAGGAAATCGCGATGAACGATATAATAATCGTACTTCATCGCGGATCTCCTTCAATAATTTTTACGCCTTTTTCATTGACCTTTAAAGGATACAGCCTCCACTCATTGCGGAATTTAAAACGGTCTTCTTCAAACTTATTGACTTTTAATGGAATATCCGCTTTTTTCACAATCGTCAAAATACTCGGGCCGGCGCCGCTGATACACACGGCATAAGCGCCCTGCGCATACGCGTATGCACTGATGCGGTTATACTCTTTTATCAGCGGAATGCGATAGGGCTGATGAAGCTTATCTTCCACCGCATCGCGCAAAACATCTGCTCTCGGCATTGTCAAAGCCGAAAGCATCAACGCGCTGCGTGCAATATTGTTTACACACGCTCCATACGACAAACTCTCCGGCAACGCACCGCGCGCTTTGGCCGTACTTAAGCGAAAATCAGGAACATATACCAAAAACCCAAAATCCGGATGAATATCATACCTTACATATTGCCACCCGGAGTGGTTCTTATACGACAGTGTCAACCCGCCGAACAGCGCGGCCGAAACATTGTCTGCATGCTTTTCAAAATCTGCACAGATATGAAACGCCCGTTTCATATCAAGCTCTGTATCCGACAGCAAATAGGCCGCCAGCACCCCGGCGATGATACACGTCGCACTGCTGCCCAATCCGCGCGCGACGGGAATATCGCTTTGAGTGTCGATCACGACGCCGGGAATCGTCTTTTTCAATATTTTCAACGTCTTTTTCAACGACGACATCACGAGGTTGTTTTCACCACGATATTTACCGGCAAACCCTTCTCCGACCTTAAACGTACTTGCCGGCGTAAACGTAAAGCTATTATACATCTCGTAGGCAATCCCCAGCGTATCAAAACCGCATCCCAGGTTCGCACTCGTCGCAGGTACCTTTATTTCAAACATCACTTCAACTCTCCTTTAACACGCGAAGCACAAAATCTTCAATCTCTGTTTTATCACATACATCGGGGTGCAATACCGGCGCCTTTTCGATATTTGCAAGCGCCGGATGAAGCGGCTGAGCAACCTTCTCACTCAACAGGCGAATCGCTTCAAAACTATCCGCCTGTCTGCCGTCAAGCGCCGATAACACACTGCCCGCAAACTTATAAGGGCTGGCTGTCGATAACACAACACACGGCGTGTTATCTTCCGTCTGCTTGACGTATTTTTCATATACCGCCATACCGGCTGCCGTGTGGGGATCCAAAACATAGTTTTGCTGCTCGTATGTCTGTTTGATCGCGCATTTCATTTCCGCTTCATCCGCATAATATGCACTGAACCGAACGTCCATCTTTTCCTTGATCGCAGCGCTTACCGTATAGCAGCCTTTTTCATTGAGTTGTTCCATCAACGTTTTGATATAAGGGCCGTCTCCATCCGATAAATGATATAACAGGCGTTCCAGGTTCGACGAGATTAAGATATCCATCGACGGTGCAATTGTCTTTTTAAATGTGCGGTTTTTATCATATGTACCGTTTGCAAAAAAGTCGGTCAGTACATCGTTCTCGTTGGACGCACAGATCAATCTTTTTACCGGAAGCCCTGCCAGAGAGGCATAATAACCCGCCAAAATATTGCCGAAATTCCCCGTCGGTACACAGAAATTTACCGCGTCCCCCAGGCGAACCACACCGCTTTTAACGAGCGCAAAATAAGCATACCAATAATAGACCGTCTGGGGATATAGCCTGCCGATATTGATAGAATTCGCCGAAGACAGCATCTTGTTTTGCTCCTCCAGCACGCGTCGTACGCGCGCACTGGCAAAAATTTGCTTGACAGCCGATTGTGCGTCGTCAAAGTTTCCGCGGATACCGGCGACGTAGACGTTTGAGCCTGCCTGCGACTGCATATGTCGTTTTTGAACGTCGCTGACGCCTTCGCTGGGATAAAAGACGATGATGTCGACGCCCGGCACATCGGCAAACGACGCCAGAGCACTTTTGCCCGTGTCACCGCTCGTGGCCGTCAGGATCACGACGCGCTTATCCATCTGTTCTACACGCAATGCTTCCAGCATCAGATACGGTAAAATACTCAGCGCCATATCTTTAAATGCAGCCGTCCTGCCATGAAAAAGCTCCAACAGCGCCACGCTGCCAATTTGTTTTAAAACAGCCGGTTCATCCGCGTAAAAATGATCGCTGTCATAGGCCTTTTTCGCGCACTGCGCCACATTGATACCACTGCCTGCAAAATACTTTTCCAGCACCACCGCAGCCAACGAGCTGTAGCTTCGATTCTTCAATTGGCTCAATTCAAACTGAAACGCTATCTGCTGCGGAACGTAAAGGCCACCATCGCCAGCGATTCCTTGAATCAACGCCACCGATGCGCTGACGGGTTCCTGTAGTCCGCGTGTACTTACATATTTCATCTTAAATGTCCCTTCCCGTAAATATATCTTGCATCGGCCTATATTATATGTTAGAATGTCCTCATTGTAAAGACAAATGTTTGTCTTTCGAAAACAAATAGACAGGGGTGTTTGCAATCAATATAGGGTTGCTCGGTCTGGGCACTGTCGGCAGAGGCGTTTACGACATCATTAACAACCATTGGGGAACAGCCTTCCAAAACGGTGACGCAGACATTAAAATTACGAAGATTCTTGTCAGTGATTTGACAAAAGACCGAGGAAAAGACTTGGATTATTCGCTGCTCACACTGAATGCCGACGATATTTTGCTCGATGAGAACATCGACATTGTCGTCGCCGTCTTAGGCGGCAGTGAACCGGAGCTCAGCTACGTACTCAAAGCGATGGAGAACAACAAAAGCGTCGTGACGGCAAACAAACAAATCGTCTCTGAAAATATGGAACTGTTGTTTCAAACAGCCCAACAAAATGAGGTCTCGTTTATGTTTGAGGCGAGTGTCGGCGGCGGTATTCCAATCATCGAGACGATGCTGCAACTGCTTAAAATCAACAAAGTCGACATGATTACCGGTATTTTAAACGGGACGATGAATTTTATTTTGTCCCAAATGAGTGAATTCGGCACATCTTTTGAAGAGGCATTGAAAAAAGCACAGGAATTAGGCTTTGCCGAAGCTGATCCGACAGCCGACGTAATGGGCTTTGATGTCAGCCGCAAGCTGTCAATCCTCTCTTCGCTCGCGTTTTCACATATTATTAAAGACGAAGATATCTATAAACGCGGGATTGTCGACGTATCGGCCAAGGATATTGAAGTGCTGAAAAACAGCGGCTACATTGTCAAGTTCGTCGCGCACTCCTTCATTAAAGACGGTAAATACTACGCATCTGCAGAGCCGGCAATCATTAAAGAAAACACACATTTAAGCTCTGTAAATGACGAATATAACGTCGTCATCTTAAATGGTAATATCATCGGCGAGCTCGTCATTTCCGGC
Source organism: uncultured Eubacteriaceae bacterium (assembly GCA_937914785.1). GTDB lineage: Bacteria > Bacillota > Clostridia > Eubacteriales > UBA1433 > CALGIV01. Next base: position 10,196 of record CALGIV010000211.1, read on the forward strand.
AAAGGCGCCGGTAAAAATCCAACGGCCAATGCCGTCGTCGGCGATATTTTGTATATGATGAACCAAAAGAGCAGCGACAGAGAAATAAACTTTTCCGCTGCTCTTCCGGCCGGTGGAACGGAAAAAATCACCGGCCGTTACTACATACGGACAACCGTACACAACGACGAACAATTTGACACGGTATACGACTGTGTCGATCGCTATATTCTAAAAAAAGATACTGCGTACGAAGATGGCGTGCTGTATTTCTTTACAGAAGAAATTGCTTCCCCGATCGCACAACAGATCGAAAACGAATTACGGCCTGTTGTCGACAACATTTTCTACGCCAGGATCATCGAATAGGAGACTTTCATATGGTAGTTAAAAAATCCCCCATCCAAAGCATTTTATTAGACGATAATATCGGTAAGATATCGATTCTTGAAGTTCCCGACAAACCGGGGATCGCCTCTACGCTGTTTAGCCTGCTGGCCGCAGCTGATATCCAGATCCAAATGATCGTACAAAACGTCAACAGGCAAAACGTCAACGATATTTCTTTTATCGTCGATGCAGATACTATGGAAAATGCCGTTGCAACAGCGCAAAAGTTTGCTTTCGAAGTCAATGCGCAAAAGGTGGTCTACGACAAATCGATCGCAAAACTTTCTGTTATTGGAAGCGGACTTGTAACCAGCACTGCCGTTATCGCGACCTTCTTTGAAGCGCTCAGTGAAATCGGCGTGAACATCCAAATGATCAGCACTTCGGAAGTTATGGTTTCCTGTATTATCGACAAAGCGCAATCCAAAGAGGCGATAAAATACGTATATAAGAAATTTGAAGGAAAACCCGGCCGATAAAAAATATCATTTCAATGTTGTAACTCGACTAAAAAATGACAAATACATTCATATCATAAAAAAGGTGCTCATTTTAAAAGCATCTTTTTTATATATTTATATACAATGTTATTAATATATAATAATATCTTAATTTTGCGCTACCAGTGATAGCTACTTTATATGTAATTGTTCATACATTTCCTTTGCAAATTCTTCAAACGGCCTTTCTTTTCCGGCTTCAATTGCTTTTAAACCTTCCTCAATTAAATTATCGAATCTTTCAATGGCTTTTTCATAATCTACTCGCTGCATTCTTTCCTCCAAACCTATCATCTTATTATATTTAAATCGTAATATATAACAGTTGTAAAATTAAAATACCTTTTTCTTTACAGTCTTTTGAATGTGCTACTCAGTAGCACATGTTTATGATCTGGACCATTTAAAAGTGCAAATTTTTACTCCCTTATTTTACCATTTCAAAAAAAATGTGAGTATTTTTAAAATTCCTGTTGATAAGTCTAAACTTCTCTGCTATTATGTGTACTGAAAAAACGTTATCCACAACCAAACGAGTGTTTTATCCACAATTTGTTAATAACTTGTGGAAAGTTTGTTAATAAATGTGTATAAATCCGATTATTTTTTTTAATTATCCGATTCTTTCACGTTTACATTGAATTTACAACTGTGGATAACTTCTATTATAAGAATTGTTGAATTTTTTTCAACACTTTAAGAAAAAACAAACCTTAAATTAATTTAACTTGAATTACACATGATATCAACAAGTTTTTCCAACTGTGTATTTTATTTACTAACATATAAGGAGTATCTTTATGGATCAACAGCAAAAGAAAGAATTGTATGAAATTTGGGAATATGCGATCAATGGATTAAAGGAAGATTTAAGACCTAATATTTTCGAATCCTACATACGCATCTTAAAACCCGTCTCCATCAAAAATGATACCTTCTACCTCCAAGTAGACGAAGACTTTAAGAAAAAAATCCTTGAAACAAAATATGCTGTATTAATAGCAAATCATTTAAAAGTAAAAACAGATAATAAAATATATAAAGTAGATTTTTTATTACCGGAAGATATCATCAATGAAATCGACACGCCTTTAAACGAAGACGGACCGAACTTATTGGACAAATATACTTTCGATACATTCGTCGTCGGCAGCAGCAATCATTTTGCTTATGCCGCCTCTTTAGCTGTTGCGGAAACACCGGCAAAAAAGTATAACCCATTATTCATCTACGGCGGTGTCGGTTTGGGCAAAACACATTTGATGCAGGCTATTGGCAATTATATCAATAAAAGAAATCCGCGCAAAAAAATACTCTATATCACCTCTGAACAATTTATGAACGAGTTTATCTATGCATTACAAAAGAAGACAAATATCGCCTTTCGGAATAAATATCGTACCGTAGATCTGTTACTTATCGACGATATCCAATTTATTGGCAGCGGAGAGAGCACACAGGAGGAATTTTTTCACACATTTTGTGAACTTCAAGCTGACGAAAAACAAATCATTATCGCTTCTGATAAGCCACCGAAAGAAATTCCCCGACTTGAAGAACGACTGCGCAATCGCTTTGAACAGGGCTTGATCTGTGACATCCAACCGCCTGATTATGAAACGCGCATCGCCATTTTGCGTAGAAAAGCTGAGCGGGATAATATGGCAATCAACAACGACATCATCGATTATATCGCCTCAAACATTCAATCAAACATCCGCGAATTGGAAGGCGCACTGTTAAAAATTAAAGCGATCGGCGAACTTACCGGACAACCGATTACGCTTGATACCGTTAAAGGCCTCGTTGAAGACTTGACAAAAGAAGTTACCTTATCTTCTATAAAAAAAGCAGTCAGTGAACATTTTGATATCAGCATCGAAGATTTATCTTCCAAACAACGTACGCGTATGATCGCCTATCCACGCCAGATAGCAATGTATATGGCACGTAACTTAACAGCTCACTCAACGACACAGATCGGTGCAGAATTCGGCAACCGTGACCATACAACTGTTTTATACGCCTGTGATAAAATAAAGGATGATTTGACAAAAAATCATAAATTGAAAAATGATATCGAACGTATTACTAAAAATATAAAAAAAGGAGATGCAGCTATATAAACATTTTATCAATGCAAATAATTGTGAATTGTTTTTCTCTTTATGAACAATGTTTTACACACAAAAATAATTTTACAATCACGCAAAAACCTTGATATACAACAATTTTTATACTAAAATAAAAGTTATTCACAATACTGACAGCCCTATTATTACTACTACAAAAAATAGAATTATTATTGGAGAAGAATTATGCATATTCAAGTAAAACGACAAGATCTAAATCAGTCAGTTAATATCGTATTAAAAGCAGTAACATCCAAAACGACGAATCCTATCTTGGAAGGCATTTTTATTGCCGCTTCAAATGGCGCACTGACGATGTATTCAACAGACTTGGAAATGAGTATTCATACGACGTGTCCCTGTACGGTAAAAGAAGAAGGCGAAGTCGTCATCCCCGGCAGAATATTTACAGAAGTCATCAGAAAAATGGGCGGAGAAGAACTGACAATCACCAGCGATGAAAACAACCGCATTCAAATTCGCTCTTTGGAAAGCGATATTACAATTAATGGTCAGAGTGCGGAACACTTTCCCTCCATTCCTGTCAGTCAGAGCACAGATTATATTATTATTGATAGTGAAAAATTAAAAAGGTTGATAAAAGAAACGATCTTTGCTGCTTCGATTGAAGACAATATGCCGGTATTGACTGGAGTATTGATTGAAATTGATGAAGAAAGTTTCCAATGTACAGCATTGGACGGATATCGCATGGCGATTAGAAAGGAAACGATTGAAAACGGCGTTAATTTTTCCTGTATCGTACCTTCAAGGGTATTGAATGAAATTTATAAAATACTGTCGATCGACAGCAGTGATACGATGATTCGTTATGCAGGTAACAAAGTACACTTTATCATTAATGAAACAGAAGTGATCGCCAACCTTATTGATGGAAATTATATCAATTATAACGATATTATTCCGAAAGCGAGCAATCTGACGGTAAAGGCAAAGTCAATCGATTTGTTGAATGCATGTGACAGGGCAAGTCTTGTTGCACGGGAAGGAAAGAATAACTTGATTAAAATGCATATTCTCGGGGATAATTTTCATATTTTGTCCAAAAGCGAAATCGGCAGTGTTGACGAACGGGTAGAGTGTGAAAAGGTAGGGGGAGAGATTAAGATATCGTTTAATTCAAAATATTTTATCGATGTGCTGAAAAATATTCAAGATGAAGAGGTTAATATCGATTTTATTGATAATAAGAGTCCGTGTGTATTAAAAGCAGTAGATAATGATTGTATTTTACAGGTTATTTTGCCGGTGCGCTATAAGGAAGATTAAGTTATTTGAAAGTAGAGAATCTGAAACATTAGAAAAGTCCGCAACCCCAACAATTTGCGGACTTCTACAAAAGGAAGAGAAGTGGAAATTACTTCAAAGCCCAGATTTTAAGATATAAATCTTTATAGACTTTATAATCATTATAAATAATTAATTTTTCGCCGACTTCACCCAAACGGATGAAATTTATAAAAAAATAGAAAAATTTGACGCCGGATGATGAATATTTTAAATAAATGTTATGAAAAGAAGAAGAATGACTCCTCATTCTTTTTTATTTTTTGGAAGATTGTTAAAAAAAAGATGATTTGTGGTTATGAACTATGGTATAATATTCCTAAGAGAAATATGCCATAAAGCATATTTTTGTTATGTATTAATAATTTGCAAAGTAGCGTAGTTCATGTATGTAGAGAGTGTTGAGATCAGGAACTTCAGAAATCTTCGGCAACTGGAGATTTGTTTTAATAAACGTTATAATTATTTCTATGGAAAAAATGCGCAGGGAAAAACAAATATAATAGAAGCAGTGAGTTATTTGTTGAGTACAAAATCTCATCGGGAGACGGCAGTTGCAAATTTGATTCACTATGACGATACGGCAAGCGTTGTCATGGGACAAGTTATCAGAAAGGGTGTGCGAGACAGCGTATCTTTTACGTTAGGCGAAGATAAAAAAGTATTTTATCTAAATCGGCAAAAGGTGTTGCCGAGTGTATTGGTCGAGCGGTTCGGCGTTGTTTTTTTTGATCCGGAGGATTTGAGATTAATCAAGGATGGGCCGGATAAGAGAAGACGGTATATCGATCAATTGATCAGTAATATTCATCCGCCTTACAGAAAAGCCTATCGGCAGTATCATCATCTGTTAAAACAACGCAATGCGTTATTGAAAGATCCGTCGGTAAAGGAATATGGCGAACTGTTTTATATTTTCGATAAGCAGCTCGCTGGGTTGACAAAGTATATTATTCAGAAAAGGTTGCGCTATTTAAAAGAGATTCAAACAGTTGCCCAGAAAATTCATGAGGGCATTACGGATGAAAAAGAGCGCATCGGGTTGAAATATCAGACGAATATCATCGATGAATATGAAAAAATAAAGGATATAGAAAAGATTTATTTAACGCTTTTAAAGCAGAACTTTGTCTATGACAAAGAACGCAGGACGAGTTTGTTGGGTCCGCATACGGATGATATCTTAATTGAAGTTAACGAGAAGTCTGCGCGGCGATTTGCCTCACAGGGACAGCAAAAGACGGTATCGATTTCTTTAAAACTTTCGGAAGTGGAATTGTATCGAATACAGAAAAATGTTCAGCCGATTGTCTTTTTAGACGATGTAATGTCGGAGTTGGATGAGAAAAGAAGACGCCGGTTATTAAGCCTTTTAAAAGAAGGACAGGTATTTATTACGGCGACAGATAAGATAGATCAATCGGATATCGATAAAGACGAAATCGCACTGTTTGAAGTAATTGACGGCAGTGTGGTACAGATGGATATATGATGGAGGAAGTTATGACACAAAAGAAAGTGAACGATTATGGTGCAGAACAAATTCAAATTTTAGAAGGCCTGGAAGCTGTTCGAAAAAGGCCGGGTATGTACATCGGCACAACGGGAAAAAGGGGATTGCACCATTTAGTATATGAAGTAGTCGACAACAGCGTGGACGAGTTTGTCGAAGGGTATGGCAAAAATATCTACGTGAGTATTCAGCCGGAAGAAATTATTGCGATAAAAGATGAAGGGCGTGGCATTCCGACCGGCCTGCATCCAAAAATGAAGCGCTCCGGTGTGGAAGTCGCTTTAACGATGTTGCATGCAGGGGGAAAATTCAACACGGATTCTTATAAAGTATCTGGCGGCTTGCACGGCGTAGGTGTATCCGTCGTCAACGCGCTTTCGGAATGGCTTGTCATACGCGTTGAGCAAAACGGCAACGTGTATGAACAGCGGTATGAACGCGGAAAGCCGGTAACAGAGCTGGAAATTGTTGGAAAAAGCAAAAAGACCGGTACGATGATTTCTTTTAAAGCAGATAAAGAGATCTTCGAAGCAGTGGAATACGATTATGAAGTTCTGCAGACGCGGTTGCGTGAACTTGCGTTTTTGAATAAAGGGTTAAGTATTCATTTAAAAGATGAACGTACGGAGATGAGCGATTCTTATCTTTATGAAGGCGGTCTGACATCGTTTGTCGAATACTTGAATAAAAGCAAGACGGTCATTCACGAAGACATCATCTATTTTGATAAGCAGGTGGACCATATTAGTGTCGAGCTGGCGATGCAATATACGACAAATTATACGGAAAATATTTATACGTATGCAAATAATATCAGCACGGTGGATGGCGGTACGCATTTAAATGGTTTTAAGACCGCGCTGACGCGGACGATTAACAACTATGCGCGGAAGTACAAATTTTTAAAAGAAAATGAAAACAACCTTTCCGGTGAAGACATCCGTGAAGGGGTAACGGCGGTATTGAGCATTAAAATTCCAAATCCGGAATTTGAAGGGCAAACGAAAGCAAAACTCGGCACGCCGGCAGCGCGGGGTGTTACCGATACGTTGGTTGGCGAGCATGTCGGTGCGTATTTGGAAGAACATCCGGCGACGGCAAAAATTATCTTGGATAAAGCGATTATGTCGGCGCGTGCGCGTGAAGCTGCCCGAAAGGCAAAAGAAACTGTTCGCAGAAAATCCTCTTTGGAAAGTACAACACTGCCGGGTAAGCTGGCGGACTGCCGGGAGCGAAATCCGGAATTGAGTGAATTGTATATCGTAGAAGGCGACAGCGCCGGCGGCAGTGCGAAGCAGGGCCGTGATTCTAAGACACAGGCCATTTTGCCGTTGCGTGGAAAAATTTTAAATGTGGAAAAATCCAGATTAGATAAGATCTTAAATACAGAACAGATTATTTCTTTGGTTACGGCGATGGGTACCGGTATACACGACGAATTTGATATCGGTAGAATTCGGTATCACAAAATTATTATTATGACAGACGCCGACGTCGACGGCGCGCATATCCGAACGTTGTTGCTGACCTATTTTTATCGGTATGCGCGTCAGGTCATCGACGAGGGATATCTTTACATCGCACAGCCGCCGCTGTTTAAGATTACCAAAGGGAAGACGATCGAATATGCGTACGATGAAAATGAACTGGAAGTCAAATTGGAGCAGATCGGTCGTCAGGGTATCACGTTGCAGCGGTACAAGGGTTTGGGGGAAATGAATGCAGAACAGCTGTGGGAGACGACGATGAACCCACTAAACCGTACCCTGTTGCGCGTGACGATTGACGATGCATTGAAGGCGGATGAAATTTTTTCGATTTTGATGGGCGATAAAGTTCAACCGAGAAAAGAGTTCATCGAAATGAACGCAGCAGCCGTAAAAAATTTGGATATCTAGCGGATTAGGAGATAGAAATGGCCGATAAAATATACGACAACATACAGGAACGAAATATTGTAAAAGAAATGCGGGAGTCCTACATCGATTACGCGATGAGTGTCATCGTTGGCCGGGCACTTCCGGATGTGCGTGACGGTTTAAAACCCGTTCATCGAAGAATTTTGTATTCGATGGATGAGATCCATATGACGCCGGATAAACCGCATAAGAAGAGCGCGCGCCTCGTCGGAGACGTGTTGGGGAAATACCATCCACACGGCGATACGGCCGTCTACGACGCGATGGTGCGACTGGCGCAGGATTTTTCAACGCGGTATCAGCTCGTCGACGGACACGGAAACTTCGGTTCCATCGATGGTGACAGCGCGGCGGCGATGCGTTATACGGAAGCGCGTATGACGCCGCTGGCATTGGAAATGCTGCGTGATATCAATAAGAATACCGTCGATTTTGTTCCCAACTTTGACGAATCGCTTAAAGAACCTTCCGTATTGCCGAGCAGATTTCCGAACCTGCTCGTAAACGGCTCTTCCGGTATTGCCGTCGGGATGGCGACGAATATTCCGCCGCACAATTTACGCGAGGTGGTCGATGCCATCTGTGCGCTGATCGACAATCCGGATATGGATGCGGACGGACTGATGGAATATATCAAAGGACCGGACTTTCCGACGGCCGGCATTATTTTAGGAAAAAATGGCATAAAAAGTGCCTACCGTACAGGACGCGGGCATATTAAAGTGCGCGCGAAGACAGAAGTCGAGGATATCGGCCGCGGACGGTGGCGTATTATCGTAACGGAGCTGCCTTATATGGTCAATAAGGCGCGGCTGATTGAAAAAATCGCAGATCTGGTAAAGGAAAAGAAAATCGACGGCATTTCCGATATTCGAGATGAATCGAACCGTGAGGGAATGCATATTGCAATCGACCTAAAACGGGATGTCAGCCCGCAGATTGTGACGAATTTATTATATAAATACACGCAGATGCAGGAGACATTTGGCGTTATTATGCTTGCGTTGGTGAACAATGAGCCGCGCGTATTGACGTTGAAAGAGGTTATCAGCTACTACATTGAACATCAGAAGGAAATCATTATCCGCCGTACACGGTACGATTTGGAAAAGGCCGAAGAGCGCGCGCATATTTTAGAAGGGCTGAAAATTGCACTTGAAAATATTGACGAAGTTATTCGGATTATCAAATCATCGAAAGATGGCGCGACGGCAAAAGAAAGCCTGATAAACCGGTTTGGCTTAAGTGACCGCCAGGCACAGGCAATTCTGGATATGCGCCTTCAGCGGCTCACAGCGCTTGAGACGGAGAAGATTGAGGCGGAATACGGCCAGTTGATGAAGCTGATCGATGAATTGACGATGCTGCTTGGCAGCGAAACGTTGATCTTGAATGTCGTCAAAGAAGAATTGATTGTTATCAAAGAAAAATATGGAGATGAACGCAGGACGAGCTTTGACATCGACTATACGGAATTTGCGATGGAAGATTTCATCGAGAAAGAGGATATCGTCATCACGCTGACGCATGTCGGCTATATTAAGCGTATCAGTGCGGATACGTACAGTGCGCAGAAGCGGGGCGGTAAAGGCATTACGGCCTTAAGCACGCGCGATAATGACTTTGTGCAGAATCTGTTTACGGCGACGACGCACCACTATCTATTGTTCTTTACGAATAAGGGGCGCGTCTATCGCTTGAAGGCATACGAAATACCTGAAGCGACGCGCACGGCGCGCGGGATGGCCATCGTGAACATCCTGCAGATTCAGCCGGATGAAAAGATCACGGCTGTCATTCCCGTCGAGCAGTATGAAGAAGGCACGTTCCTGCTGATGGCGACGGCAAAAGGCCTGATTAAGAAGACATCGTTGAAAGAATACGATACTTCGCGCAGAACGGGCATTATCGGTATTAACTTAGAAGAGGACGACGAGCTGATCGGCGTGAGGATGACGACGGGCAACGATGAGATCGTTATGGGGACAAAGAACGGTTATGCAATCCGCTTCAGCGAAGAAGAAGTACGGCCGATCGGCCGCAGCGCCAAAGGCGTAAAGGGCATCAACCTGCGCAAAGACGATATCGTGATCGGGATGGATATTGCCGATGATGACAAATACGTGTTGTGTGTGAGTTGTAACGGGTATGGCAAGCTGACGGCGATTCAGAACTACAGGAGGCAGAACCGCGCCGGCAAGGGGATGCTGACGTATAATATTACGCCGAAGACGGGAGAGCTCATCGGCTTTAATATCATCAGCAGGGAAGAAGACTTGATGATGATCAATAATCAGGGCATCGTCATTCGACTGGAGGCCAGCCAGATCAGCTCGATGGGACGCAGCACACAAGGCGTGCGTTTAATGCGGCTGAAAGAAGACGAAAAAGTGGCGACGATCGCCAAGCTGGTTGCAGCTGAGCAAAGTGAAGAGGATGAAGAATAAAAATCATATACCCAATATAGATTGCCGGTGAGTCTGCTGATGAGCAATACGTTATCGAAGTATCAGCAGATCGCAGTGGACATCGCGTCTAAAATTGCGGCGGGCTATTATGAAATTGGAAGTAAAATTTATACGCGTACGGCGATTGCCAGCCAGTATGAGGTGTCGTCTGAGACGGCGCGTCGTGCGATTGCGATTTTGGCGGAAAAAAAGATCGTTGAGACGGAGAAGGGCAGCGGCGTCGTAATCAAGTCGGCGCAACGTGCGGCAGAATTTTTAAAGCAGCATTACCAGGTGCGTTCTGTAGCGGGGCTGAAGAATGATCTGATCGCTGCGTTAAAACAGTATAATGCGGCAGAAGATGTGCTGAAAAGCAAGATACTTGAGCTGATCGAAATGACTGAAAAGATGCATGCGGCGACGTTGTTTGTGCCTTATGAAATTCAGATCGATGAGGCGTGTGTCTACATCGGCTGTTCGATCGGGGAGATCAACTTCTGGAATCGTACGATGGCGACGATTGTCGGCATTCAGAAAAAGGATTGCCTCGTCGTCTCGCCGGGGCCGTACGCACAGCTCGAAGATGGAGACATCGTCTACTATGTTGGAGACGGGCAGGCACAGCGGCGTGTAACGCGGTTTTTATATGAAGGTAAAAGCGAATAAAAGAATATTCAAAAGGCACTCTCTTTAGGGAGTGTCTTTTTGATGATATGCCCAAAATTAAAATAGTTATAGGTTTTTTCAAAAAAGACTTGCAAAAGTAGCAACCTTTATTTATAATATAGTTGTCACTTGGAGTGATAAGAGTTTCTTCATATGTTCCTCTTTGCTTTTTCTCTGATACCCGCCTGCTTTAAGCAGGCGGGTGTTTTTTATGCGGCGCTTTGCGGGCAGCAGATAGCATATCCTTTTAAATGGGCGCATATCCATTGAATATAGTCTATAAAGTTTATGAGGGAGAAAATATGGATAACATAAATGTTAAAAATGCAGAAAATTCGCTCAGCCTGCTCAGTCGGGAACAGCTGATGGTAAAGGGTGTGATCGATGTGCACAGTTTTAATGAAGATACGATTATCGCAGAAACGCAGCTTGGTATTTTAACGGTGGGCGGTCAGGATTTGCGCATTACCGTGTTGAATCTGGATACGGGCCGGTTGGATATTAAGGGTTATATCGATATGATGCAATATTCCGACCAGGGATTGTCCCTGACAAAAGGCGGCGGTTTCTTTGGAAAAATATTTCGATAAGGCCGACGGATGATTCAGGGGACTAACGAACAGTTATATCTGTTTTTAAACGCATTGTATGCAGGTGTGGCCACAGCGCTTGTCTACGATGTGTTTCATTATCTGTTGTTTTATAAAAGAGAAAAAAAGACGTTGTCGGATATTTTATTCTGGCTGTGTATCTGTGCGATTTTACCCGCATTTTTAATCGCTCGTATGGATCTGGTGTTTCGTGGATGGATTATTTTTGGTATCTTTGCAGGATG